>DASXJE010000091.1 GCA_036497565.1 Mycobacteriales bacterium | reverse complement strand
CAGGCCGACGACCCGCTCCTCGTCTCGGTCCGCTCCGGCGCGAAGTTCTCCATGCCCGGAATGATGGAGACCGTCCTCAACATCGGGCTCAACGACAAGTCGGTCCAGGGCCTGGCCAAGATCGCCGACAACGACCGGTTCGCGTGGGACTCCTACCGCCGGCTGATCCAGATGTTCGGCAAGACGGTGCTCGACATCGACGGTGAGCATTTCGAGGAGGCCATCGAGGCCGCGAAGAAGGCCAAGGGCACCACCAATGACCTCGACCTGCAGGCCGACGACCTGCAGAAGCTGGTCGCGACGTTCAAGGACATCGTGCGCGAGCAGGCCGGCCGCGACTTCCCGCAGGAGCCGCGCGAGCAGATGGACCTCGCCGTGCGCGCGGTCTTCGACTCGTGGAACGCGCCGCGGGCGATCCTCTACCGCCGGCAGGAGCGCATCCCGGCCGACCTCGGTACGGCGGTCAACATCGTCGCCATGGTGTTCGGCAACATCGGCATGGACTCCGGCACGGGCGTCGCGTTCACCCGCGACCCGGCCAGCGGCAATCAGGGCATCTACGGCGACTACCTGCAGAACGCACAGGGCGAGGACGTCGTCGCCGGCATCCGCAACACGCTGTCGCTGACCGAGCTCGAGCGGATCGACAAGCCGGCGTACGACCAGCTGATCGGGATCATGTCGACGCTGGAGAACCACTACCGCGATCTGTGCGACATCGAGTTCACGATCGAGCGCAACAAGCTGTGGATGCTGCAGACCCGGGTCGGGAAGCGCACCGCGGCCGCCGCGTTCGTCATCGCCACCCAGCTGGTGGACGAGAACCTGATCGAGCTGGACGAGGCCGTCACCCGGGTCACCGGTGCGCAGCTGGCGCAGCTGATGTTCCCGGCGTTCGACGAGAAGGCCGACCGGCAGAAGATCGCCAAGGGCATGAATGCCAGCCCTGGTGCCGCGGTCGGCAAGGTGGTCTTCGACTCCGACGTCGCCGAGGAGCAGGCCAAGAACGGCGAGAAGGTCATCCTGGTACGCCGGGAGACCAACCCCGACGACCTCAACGGCATGATCGCCGCGCAGGGCATCCTGACCTCGCGCGGTGGCAAGACCTCGCACGCGGCGGTGGTCGCGCGCGGCATGGGCAAGACCTGCGTGTGTGGCGCCGAGGAGCTCGAAGTCGACATCAAGGGCGGCAAGTTCACCGCACCGGGCGGCATCGTCGTCAAGGAGGGCGACGTCGTCTCCATCGACGGGACCAGCGGTGACGTCTTCCTCGGCGAGGTGCCGGTGCAGCCGTCCCCGGTGGTGCAGTACTTCGAGGGCACCCTCGCCGCCGACGCCGACCCGCTGGTCGCCGCGGTGCACCGGCTCGTCAGTCACGCCGACGACCTGCGCCGGCTCAAGGTGCGGGCCAACTCCGACAACCCGGAGGACTCCGAGCGGGCCCGCCGGTTCGGTGCCCAGGGCATCGGCCTGTGCCGCACCGAGCACATGTTCCTCGGCGATCGCCGTCAGCTGGTCGAGGACCTCATCCTGGCCGAGGGTGACGACGCGCGGGACAAGGCGCTCGGCGCGCTGCTTCCCCTGCAGCGCGACGACTTCATCGGCATCTTCGCGGCGATGGACGGGCTGCCGGTGACGGTGCGGCTGCTCGACCCGCCGCTGCACGAGTTCCTGCCCGACCTCACCGACCTGTCGGTGCGCGTCGCCCTCGCGGAGGAGCGCGGCGAGGACGCGTCCCGGGAGCAGACGCTGCTCGACGCCGTACGCCGGCTGCACGAGCAGAACCCGATGCTCGGTCTGCGTGGTGTGCGGCTGGGCCTGGTGATCCCCGGCCTTTTCGCGATGCAGGTGCGGGCGATCGCGGAGGCTGCGGTCGAGCGCAAAAAGGCCGGCGGTGACCCGCGGCCGGAGATCATGATCCCGCTCGTGGGCGCGGTGCAGGAGCTCGAGGTCATCAAGGAGGAGACCGAGGGCGTGCTGCGCGAGGTCGCGGAGTCCAGCGGCGTCGACGTACCCGCGCTGATCGGGACGATGATCGAGGTGCCGCGGGCCGCGCTGACGGCCGGGCAGATCGCGGAGTCGGCGGAGTTCTTCTCCTTCGGCACCAACGACCTGACCCAGATGGGCTGGGGCTTCTCCCGCGACGACGTCGAGGCGTCGTTCTTCTCCCGCTACCTCGAGCTCGGCATCTTCGGCGTCTCGCCGTTCGAGTCGCTCGACCGCGACGGTGTCGGCCGGCTGGTGCGCATCGCGGTGGAGGAGGGCCGGGCGGCGCGTCCGGACCTGCACCTCGGGGTCTGCGGCGAACACGGCGGCGACCCGGACTCGGTGCACTTCTTCCACGAGGTCGGGCTCGACTACGTGTCCTGCTCGCCGTTCCGGATCCCGGTGGCCCGGCTGGAGGCCGGTCGGGCGGTCGTGGAGTCCGGAGGCTCGGACAGCCGGTGACCCTCCGGGTGATCCGGCGGTGACCGTTCGAGGCGTGCTCGGCCGCGCGGTGGGCGCCATCGTGCTGGCCGTGGCGCTCGTGGTCGGTTCGACGGTGTTCCGGGTGTGGCAGGTGGCCCGGGCCGACGAGCGGCCGCACTCGGACGCGATCGTCGTCCTGGGCGCGTCCCAGTTCGACGGTCGCCCGTCGGAGGTGTTCGCGTTCCGGCTCCAGCACGCGCTGACGCTCTACAAGGAAGGCGTGGCGCCGCGCGTGGTGACGGTCGGCGGCAAGCAGCCCGGCGACCGGTTCACCGAGGCCGGCGCGGGTGCGCAATGGCTGCAGGACCGCGGCGTACCCGCCTCCGCTGTCGTCGCCGTCGGAAAGGGCAACGACACCCTGCAGAGCTTGGAGGCGGCCCGGGTCGTCTTCGCCAAGAACGGCTGGAAGAGCGCCGTACTCGTCACCGATCCCTGGCACGAGTTGCGGTCGCAGACGATGGCCACCGACCAGGGCATCGAGGCCAGTACGTCACCGACGCATGAGGGTCCCGCGGTACGCACCCGCGGCACCGAGTTGCGCTACATCGTGCGGGAGACCGCGGCCTACCTCTACTACCGGCTGTTCCACGCCAGCTCCGAAGCCGGCCCCAGCGCCGTCTGACCTCGCCCGCTTCATGATCGTGATCGGATTCCGTCGGCGTTTCGCGGCTTTATCCGATCACGATCATGGAAGACGGGAGGCGGTCACGGACCGACGGCGCGGGCCATGCGGCGTACCGCTTCCTCGACCAGGGCTTCCGTCGTGGCGATGTTGAGCCGGGCGAAGCCCTCGCCGGGCGGACCGAAGTCGGGTCCGGAGCTCAGTGCGACGCCGGACCGCAGGAACGCTGCCGCCGGGTCGGGGCCGAGGTCGAGGGCGCGGCAGTCGAGCCAGGTGAGGTACGACGCCTGCGGCGGCTGGTAGCCGACGCCGGGCAGGTGTTCGGCCAGCAACTTGCCGAGCAGCGCCCGGTTGCGGTCGAGGTGGGCGAGCAGTCCATCGAGCCAGTCCGAGCCGTCGCGCAGCGCCGCGATCATCGCGAGCGCACCCAGGTGTCCCACGCCCCACCGGAGATGCGGGTCGGTGCGGTCGAGCGCGGCCCGCATCCGCGGCGACCCGGCGACGGCCACCGCGCACTTCAGACCGGCCAGGTTCCACGCCTTGGACGCCGAGGTCAGCAGCACCGACTGATCGGCGGCTTCGGAGCTCACCAGCGGGTACGGCGTGTGGTCGGCCCCGGGCAGCGTCAGCGGCGCGTGGATCTCGTCGGCGAGGACCGTGACGTCGTACCGCGCGGCAAGGCGGGCGACAGCGGCGAGAACGTCGGCCGGCCACACCGCACCGACCGGGTTGTGCGGGCTGCACAGCAGATAGGCGCGGGCGCCGCCGGCGAAGGCCCGCTCCAGGCCGTCGACGTCGAGCGACCAGCCGCCCGGGTCGGAGAGCAGCGGTACCTCGACCACCCGCCGGCCCACCTGCGCCACGGTGGCCGCGAACGGCGGGTAGACCGGTGTGTTGATGACCACCCCGTCGCCCGGCCCGGTGACGACCCGCAGCACCTCCGCGACGCCGGTCATCACGTCCGGCAGGACGAGGACGTCGTCGGTCGCGATCCGCCAGCCGTAGACCCGGCCGATCCAGCCGACGACCGTCTCGCGGAGTTCGTCGGGGTGCGCATAGCCGGTGTCACCGCGGTCGACCGCCTCGTGCAGCACGCGCGCGACCGGCTCGGCCAGCGGGACGTCGCTCTCGGCGATCCAGACCGGAAGGGCGTCGCCGTACTCCCGCCACTTGGCACTGCGCCGCTGCCGGAGGTCGGCGAGCCGCGGTGCGTCGAAGTCGTCCATCCCGGCAGTCTCGCCCACCCGCCGCGCGCCGTCACCTCCCGCCCCCACGGTGATCAAGAGGGGATTCGTACGGCGTTTCGTGCCGAAATCCGCTCTTGATCACGGGGGTGTCGGCGGGCGGGAGCAGAATCGGGGCGTGCACCACTCCGACGACGACCTTGAGCGCTCCGACCGCTCCGAGGCATGGGCGGCCACGATGACCGGCACCGCCCGCCCGGACGGCATCGTGGTCGCGCATCGCGAGCCGGGACCGGATCTCGATCCACGTCCCCGGCTGCGGCGCGAGGAGCGGGAGACCCTCGCCGGCCGGCTGCTCGCGCCCGGCGCCACCAGCGCCGTGGGAGCCGGTGACCGGGCCCGCGCCGAGCAGCCCGACCCGGACCGCACCTGCTTCGAACGCGACCGCGACCGGATCCTGCACTCCACGGCGTTCCGCCGGCTGGCGGGCAAGACCCAGGTCTTCGTCTACCCGGCCGATCATCAGCGGACCCGGCTCACGCACGCGCTGGAGGTCACCCAGGTCGCGACCAGCGTCGCCCGGGCGACCGGCCTCAACGTCGAGCTGACCGAAGCCATCGCGCTCGGACACGACTGCGGGCACGGCCCGGGCGGGCATGCCAGCGAGGAGGCGTTCGACCTCTTCCTCGATGAGGGTTACGACCACGCGGTCTGGGGCGCGGTCGTTCTCGAGCCGCTCAACCTGTGCGCGCAGACCCTCGACGGCATCCGTAACCACTCGTGGTCGCGGCCGCCGCCGGCGACGCCGGAGGGTGCGGTGGTCAGCTGGGCCGACCGGTGCGCCTACACAGCGCACGACCTCGAAGACGCCGTACACGCCGGCATCGTCGCCGTCGACGCGCTGCCGCCCGTCGTGCGCGAGGTGTGCGGCGACACGCAGGGCCGCCAGCTCGCCGTCTTCGTCGGCGCCCTCGTCGACTGCATCGCCGACGACGGTGTGGTCGGCATGCGCGCCGAGCCCGCGGCCGCACTTGCCGCCCTGCGCGAGTTCAACTACCGGCGCATCTACACCCGGCCGGAGTCGGTCGCCCAGGGACGCGCGGTCGTCGCGGTGCTGCGCGCCCTGGTCGAGTATTACGCCGACCGGCCGCACGCCCTGCCCGAGCCCGTCGCCGCCGACCCGGGCAGCCATGATGCGGTGCGTGCCGCGGTCGGCTACGTCGCCGGCATGACCGATCGATACGCGTTCCAGACCGCGCTCGCCGTGCTCGACTGGGACGAGGACAAGCTGCCCCGGGGTATCGACGTACCGGTACGCCGAGGATGATCAGCATCGTCACTGACCGGTGAAATCAGGGGAGGGTCCATGCCGAAGGACGCGGTGTTCGTCATCGTCGGAGCCAGTCTCGCCGGCGCCAAGGCGGCGCAGACGTTGCGCGACGAGGGATTCGACGGGCGCGTCGTCCTGATCGGCGAGGAGACCGAACGCCCCTACGAACGCCCGCCGCTGTCCAAGGATCTGCTGCTCGGTAACGCCGAGCGGGACAGCGTCTACGTCCACGAGGCCGGCTGGTACGAGCGGAACAACGTCGAGCTCCGGCTCGGCACCCGGGTCACCGCCCTCGACACCGGCGCGCACGAGGTCGAGCTCGACGGCGGGGAGCGGCTGCACTACGACAAGCTGCTGCTCACCACCGGCTCGATCGTGCGCACCCTGCCGGTGCCCGGCGGCGACCTCGCCGGCGTGCACTACCTGCGCCGGCTGGCCGACTCCGACCGGATCAACGCCGACATCAAGCCGGACAGCCGGGTCGTGATCATCGGCGGCGGGTGGATCGGCCTGGAGATCGCCGCGGCGGCCCGGACCCGCGGCGCCGCGGTGAGCCTCGTCGAGATGGACACCCTCCCGTTGCGCCGGGTGCTGGGCGACGAGGTCGCCCAGGTCTTCGCCGACCTGCACCGCGAGCACGAGGTCGATTTCCACCTGAAGTCCGGCGTTCGCGAGATCCGCGGCTCGGGATCGGTCGAGACCGTTGTGCTCGACGACGGCACCGAACTGCCGGCCGACGTCGTCGTCGCCGGCGTCGGCATCCGGCCGGCGACCGAGCTGGCCGAGGCGGCCGGGCTGACGGTCGACAACGGCGTCCGCGTCGACGCGGCACTGCGCACCGCCGACCCGGACGTCTACGCCGCCGGCGACGTCGCCCGCGCCGACCACCCGCTCTACGCCGACCCGGTCCGGGTCGAGCACTGGGCCAACGCGCTCGACGGCGGCCCCGCGGCCGCCAAGTCGATGCTCGGCCAGCCGGTGACCTTCGACAAAATCCCCTACTTCTTCTCCGACCAGTACGACCTGGGCATGGAGTACTCCGGCTACGTCGGGCCGGAGGGTTACGACGAGGTGGTGTTCCGCGGCGACGTGAAGGGCCGCGAGTTCCTCGCCTTCTGGGTCGGCGGCGGCAAGCTCCTCGCCGGCATGAACGTCAACATCTGGGACGTCACCGATCCGATCGTCGCGGCGATCCGGTCCGGCGCGCCGGTCGACCGGGCGCGACTGGCCGATCCGTCGGTGCCGCTGGAGGATCTGGCGGGCTAGCCGCGGGACTAGACTCCCGACGTGCCCGGCCGTATCCCTGACGCAGATATCGCGGCGGTCCGTGACCGTTCGCCGGTCGCCGACGTGGTCGGGGAGTACGTCGCACTGCGTCGCGCCGGCGGTGACTCGCTGAAGGGGCTGTGCCCGTTCCACGAGGAGAAGACGCCGTCGTTCCACGTCCGGCCCAGCGTCGGGCTCTACCACTGCTTCGGCTGTGACGCGAGCGGCGACGTGATCGACTTCATCCAGCGGCTCGAGCACCTCAACTTCCTCGAGGCCGTCGAGCGGCTGGCCGGCCGCGGTGGGGTGACCCTGCGTTACGAGCGGGGCGGCTCGGCACCGACCCGGCCGGGTGGCGGCGAGCGGGCCCGGATGCTGGCGGCCAACCTGGCGGCCGCCGCCTTCTACACCGAGCAGCTCGCGGCCGCCGACGGAAAGCCGGCCCGCGAGTTCCTCGCCGTCCGCGGCTTCGACGCCGACGCCGCCAAGACGTTCGGCTGCGGCTTCGCACCCGGCGGCTGGGACGTGCTCACCAAGCACCTGCTCGCCGCCGGCTTCACCACGCGGGAACTGGTGACCGCCGGACTGTCGCTGCAGGCGCGCAGCGGCTCGCACATCGACCGCTTCCGGCGCCGGCTCGTCTGGCCGATCCGGTCGCTGCCCGGCGACGTGGTCGGCTTCGGTGCTCGCAAGCTCTTCGACGACGACGACGGCCCGAAATACCTCAACACCCCGGAGACCCCGCTCTACAAGAAGAGCGAGGTGCTCTACGGCGTCGACCTCGCCAAGCGGGAGATAGCCCGGCGGCGGCAGGCGGTCGTCGTCGAGGGTTACACCGACGTGATGGCCTGCCATCTGGCCGGCGTACCCACCGCGATCGCGACCTGCGGCACCGCGTTCGGGTCCGAGCACATCACGGTGCTGCGCCGGCTGCTGATGGACTCCGACTCGTTCCGCGGCGAGGTGATCTTCACCTTCGACGGCGACGCGGCCGGGCGGAAGGCCGCGCTGCGCGCGTTCGACGACGAGCAGCGCTTCACCTCGCAGACGTTCGTGGCGGTCGAACCGTCCGGCCTCGATCCGTGCGAGTTGCGTCAGGCCAAGGGCGACGCGGCCGTGCGCGACCTGGTCGCCCGGCGCCAGCCGCTGTTCGAGTTCGCGATCCGCAGCCGTATCGAGGACTTCGACCTCGACACGACGGAGGGACGGCTCGCCGCGCTCGACGCCGCGGCGCCGATCGTCGCCGCCATCAAGGACCGCGGCCTGCGCGACCGTTACGCCGTCGCGCTCGACCGGTGGCTCGGCTGGCTGGACGAGGCCTTCATCCTGCGCCGGGTCGCCGAGGTGACCAACCGCAAGGCCGCGCCTGCCCGCAAGCCGACGCGCAGCGCCGCCGCGGTCGGGACGGTCGAGCGGCCCCGGGCCGACGACCCACGGCTGGCGGTCGAGCGCGAGTCGCTGAAGCTCGCGATGCAGGTCCCCGGCCTGGCCGGGCCGGTCTTCGACGCGGTCGGCGCCGACGCCTACACGCACCCCGTCTACGTCGCCCTCAGGGAGGCCATCGCCGCCGCCGGCGGGGTGCAGGGCGCGTCGATCGGACCGGGCTGGGTCGAGCAGGTGCGGGACAAGTGCACCGACGACGTCACCCGGTCGGTCGCGATGGAACTCGCCGTCGAGGGTCTGCGCACCTCCGGTGACCCGGACGGGCGTTACGTCGTCCGCAACCTCGCCCGGCTGCAGGAGCTCGCCGTCGACCGCACCATCGCCCAGCTGCGGTCGCGGGTGCAGCGCATCAACCCGGTCGAGCGGGCCGACGAGTACAGCCGGATGTTCGGCGAGTTGGTCACCCTCGAGCAGCACCGCCGCGGCCTGCGGGAGCAGGGGATGGGCGAGTAGTGCGCCGATCGCGGGCGGGTCGGGCATGAGATGGCTCCGCCGGGACAAACCGCCGGCCGACGTGGTCGCCGTACTCGACCGGGACGAACGCGTGCTGGCCTGGGCCACCGCCGAGGGAGACGCGGTGATCGCGGCGACCCCGAAGGGGCTGTGGCTCCCGGTTCCACCGGTCGAGGACCGGGCCGCCGGACGCCGACGGCTCGGCTGGCACCGCGTCGACAAGGCGACCTGGCGCGACCCGGAGTTCGCCGTGATCCCCGCCACCGACATGGGGGTCGTTCCCGCCGCCGGCACCGACATCGAGGTGGTGGAGGACGGCCCGCCGCTGCGGTGGCAGCTGACCGATCCACGCGGACTCCCGCCGGTCGTGCGGACGAGGGTCACCCGCAGCGTCGCCTACTCCGAGCACTTCCCGCTGGAGCCGGGCGGGGGAGTGCGCGTCGTCGGACGCCGGGTGCCCGGTCGGGACGGGGTCTTCTGGCAGGTGCGCTACGACCGCGGGACCGAGCAGGACTCGGCGTACGTGAAGGCGCGGGTCGCCGAGTTGATTGCGCAGGCGCAGCAGACCTTTCCGGCCGTCGGATGATTCCCTGGTCCACAGTGGACAGTGACTGGCTGGCCCGCTGCGGAGCGGTCGCGGCAAGATGGCGGCCATGACGTTGGTCGCCGGGGTCGACTGCTCGACCCAGTCCACGAAGGTGCTCGTGTGCGATGCCGAGACCGGGGCGGTGCTGCGCAGCGGCTCGGCACCGCACCTCGACACCACCGAGATCGACCCCGAGGTGTGGTGGCAGGCCTGGACCAAGGCCTCGGACGGGCTGCTCGACGAGGTCGCCGCGATAGCGGTGGGTGGTCAGCAGCACGGCATGGTCACCCTCGACGAGTCCGGCGCGGTCGTCCGCCCGGCCCTGTTGTGGAACGACACCCGCTCGGCGGCCGCCGCCACCGCGCTGGTCGAGGAGTTCGGCGGGCCGGAGAAGTGGGCGGAGGCCGTCGGGTCGGTGCCGCTCGCGAGCTTTACGGTCACCAAGCTGCGCTGGCTGGCCGAGCACGAACCGGACTCGGCGCGGCGTACGACGGGGGTGGTGCTGCCGCACGACTGGCTCACCGGCCGGCTGTCGGCAGGAGCGTCGGTGCCGACGACCGACCGGGGCGACGCGTCGGGTACCGGCTACTTCTCGCCCGCGACCGGCGAATACCGGGGCGACCTGGTCCGGCTCGCCTTCGGCCGCGACCTCGACCTGCCGCGGGTCGCCGCGCCGGACGAACAGGTCGGTGAGACCGCCGCCGGGGCCCGCATCGCGCCGGGGACCGGCGACAACATGGCCGGCGCCCTGGGGCTCGGCGCCGCCGCCGGCGACGTCGTGGTCTCCCTCGGCACCAGCGGGACGGCGTACGCCGTCGCCGAGGCGCCGACCAGCGACGCCAGCGGTGCGGTGGCCGGTTTCGCCGACGCGACCGGCCGCTACCTTCCGTTGGTCTGCACGCTCAACGCCGCGCGGGTGCTCTCGTCGGTCGCCTCGCTGCTCGGTGTCGATTTGGCCCGCCTCGACGAGCTGGCCACCTCGGTGCCCGACTCCGGCGGGCTGGTGCTGCTGCCCTACCTCGACGGTGAGCGGACCCCTGACCTGCCCGACTCCCGCGGCCTGGTCTACGGGCTGACCCGCGGCAACGCCTCGCCCGCGCGGCTGGCCCGGGCCGCGGTGGAGGGGATGCTGTGCGGGCTGGCCGACGGGATCGATGCGCTGCGTGCAGAAGGCGTCGCCGTACGCCGCGTGCTGCTGATCGGCGGCGCCGCCCGTTCGCTCGCGGTGCAGGCACTGGCACCGGCGATCTTCGGCGCTCCGGTCGAGGTACCCGAGCCGGGGGAGTACGTCGCGCTCGGTGCCGCTCGGCAGGCGGCGTGGGTGCTCGGCGGCGGCGCGGAGCCGCCCGCGTGGCCGGTCCCCGCGCGGGCCCTCCCGGAGGCGCCGTCGGCGACCGCCGTGCGGTCGGCGTACGCGTCGGTGCGCGATGACGCGGTGCCGCTCTTGACCAGATCGCACTAGTCCCTGGACAAAACCCACTAGTAGTGGGTTTTGTACGGCGACACGCCGCGGGACGTGCCCAAAACCCACTACTAGTGGGTTTTGTCCAGGGCGGCCGGTCGACCGGGCCTTGCGTACGTCGTCGCCGACCCCATAGTTTGTTGGGCCACCAGACCAAATGGCCGAGCGACCGTGAGCGGAGGCGCCACAGGATGGGTCGGAGCGGGCAGTACGACGCTCCTCGGCCGTCCGGGCTGCAGCGCGCCGCGGCCACGAACGATCCCGGCGGCCGATCGGACTCCGCGGCAGTACGCCGTAACAACCTTTCGCTGGTGCTGCGCCGGCTGCACGATCACGGCCCCCGCTCCCGGGCCGCCATCGCCGCCGAGACCGCCCTCAACAAGGCGACCGTCTCGAGCCTGGTCGGCGAACTCATGGCGCGCGGGCTGATCCGCGAGACCGGCCGCCGCGTCGAGGGTGTGGTCGGCCGACCGGCGCAGCTGATCGAACTCGACGGCGCCGGGCTCGGCGTGCTCGGCCTCGAGGTCAACGTCGACTACCTCGCCACCTACGCCACCGATCTCGCCGGGCGGGTGCTCGTCGACCGGCGGGTGAGCTTCGACGCGGTCGCGCATACGCCGGCCGTCGTCCTCCGCCGGCTGGCCGGGATGGGCCGGTCCGCGCTCGCCGCGATGTCCCGCGCCGGCGCGCGGCCGATCGGGGTGACCGTCGCGGTCCCGGGTCTGGTCGACGTCGCCGCCGGTCAGGTCGTCCTCGCGCCCAACCTGCACTGGTCCGACGTACCGGTGGGCGCGCGGATCGCGGCGGCGCTGGGCGTCGACGACGTCCCGGTGCGGGTCGAGAACGAAGCCAACCTCGCGGCGCTCGCCGAATACTGGCAGGGAGCCGAGGCGGGAACGTCGCATCTGGTCTACGTCAGTGGCGAGATCGGCGTCGGCGGCGGCGTGATCGTCGACCGCCGGCTGCTGCGCGGCGCGGACGGTTTTTCCGGTGAGGTCGGGCACATGCCGGTCGACCCGGCCGGCACCAGGTGCGGCTGCGGTCGGGTCGGCTGCTGGGAGACCACCATCGGCTTCGCCCGGCTGATCGCGCTGGCCGGCGGTGACCGCCCGATCGACCCGTCGCGCGATCCGGAGGAGCGGCTGGCCGAGGTCGTGACCCGCGCCGCCGCCGGCGACGCCCGCGCGGCCGGTGCCTTCGACGACGTCGGCCGCTGGCTCGCGGTGGGCGCGGCGATCCTGGTGAACCTCTTCAACCCGAAAGCACTGGTGCTCGGCGGTTACTTCGCCCGCGCCGCCGACCGGATCGTGCCCATCGTGACGCGGGAGCTGACCCGGCTCGCCTTGGCCGGCGACGCAGCCGGGTGCCGGGTGACCGCGTCGGCCCTCGGGTTCGACGCGGCGGTCCGGGGGGCCGCCGGTCTGGTCGTCGAGCAGGTGCTCGACAATCCGGCCGCGGTGTCTTCGTCCACCGGTGCCACGTCCCAATCCGCCTAGACAACGACCCTGATGCAACGACAGTGAGGAGCCCGCACATGCGTCTCGGAGTAGGCCTGGTCGGCTATTCGTTCATGGGAGCCGTGCACTCGCAGGCCTGGCGCACCGTCAACCGGTTCTTCGACCTGCCGGTCGAGGCCGACATGACCGCGATCTGCGGCCGCAATCGCGAGGCGGTGCAGACCGCGGCGAAGACGATGGGCTGGGCGTCGACGGAGACCGACTGGCGGGCGTTGCTCAAACGCGACGACGTCGGCCTGGTAGACGTGTGTACGCCGGGCTCGAGCCACGCCGAGATCTCGATCGCCGCGCTCGACGCGGGCAAGCACGTGGTGTGCGAGAAGCCGCTGGCCAACACCGTGCCGGAGGCGCGCGCGATGGTGGAGGCCGCGACGCGGGCGCAGGCCCAGGGCGTGCGGTCGATGGTCGGCTTCAACTACCGCCGGGTGCCCGCGGTGGCCTTCATGCGGCAGCTGGTCGCCGACGGCCGGCTCGGCACGATCCGGCACGTGCGGGCGGCGTACCTGCAGGACTGGATCATCGATCCCGACTTTCCCCTGACCTGGCGGCTGCAGGCCGACCAGGCCGGTTCCGGCGCGCTCGGCGACCTGGGTGCGCACATCGTCGACATGACGCAGTACGTGACCGGGCAGCACATCACCGGGGTCTCGGCGTTGACCGAAACCTTCATCGGTGAGCGGCCGCTGCCGGAATCGGTGAGCGGCGGGCTGGCGGCGACCGGATCCGCCGACGCCCGCGGGCAGGTCACCGTCGATGACGCCGCGCTCTTCCTCGCCCGCCTCGGTGGCGGTGCGGTCGCGACCTTCGAGGCGACCCGCTTCGCGCAGGGCCGCAAGAACGGCCTGCGGCTGGAGATCAACGGCGACGGCGGTTCGGTCGTCTTCGACCTCGAGCGGCTGAACGAGTTGGAGTTCTACGACGCGAGCCTCGACCCGGCCGAGGCCGGCTTCCGCCGCATCCTGGTCACCGAGCCGACCCACCCCTACCTCGCCGCCTGGTGGCCGCCGGGCCACATCATCGGCTACGAGCACAGCTTCACCCACGAGATGCGCGACTTCCTCGCCGCGGTCGGCGAGGGCACCGACCCGGAGCCCAGCTTCGTCGACGGCCTTCGGGTGCAACTCGTGCTCGACGCGGTCGGCCGGAGCGCATCGGCCGACTCGGTCTGGACGGCCGTCGACGACGTATGAGCCTGACCTCGAAGACCACGACTCCGACACCTGGGAGCTGAACCTCGATGAGTGACTACCAACCGACCAAGGCCGACCGGTTCACCTTCGGACTGTGGACCGTCGGCTGGCAGGGCGTCGACCCGTTCGGCACGGCCGTGCGGCCGCCGCTCGACCCGGTCGAGTCGGTCAACCGGCTGGCCGAGCTCGGTGCCGCCGGGGTGACGTTCCACGACAACGACCTGATCCCGTTCGGCGCCACCGACGCCGAACGCCAGAAGTGCATCACGCGGTTCCGCAAGGCGCTGGATGAAACCGGCATGACGACGCCGATGCTGACGACCAACCTGTTCTTCCACCCGGTCTTCAAGGACGGCGCCTTCACCGCCAACGACCGCGACATCCGGCGCTACTCGATCGGCAAGACGCTGCGCAACATCGACCTCGCGGCCGAGCTCGGCGCCAAGACCTACGTCTGCTGGGGCGGCCGGGAGGGCTCGGAGAGCGACGCCGCGACCGACGTGCTCGCGGCGTACGACCGCTACCGGGAGGCGATCAACGCCCTCTGTGCGTACATCCGCGAGCAGGGCTACGACATGCGGCTCGCCCTGGAGCCGAAGCCCAACGAGCCGCGCGGCGACATTTTCCTGCCGACGGTCGGCCACGTGCTCGCCTTCATCGAGCAGCTCGACCACCCGGAGATGGTCGGCGTCAACCCGGAGGTCGGGCACGAGACGATGGCCGGGCTCAACGTCGTACACAGCGTCGGGGAGGCGTTGTGGTCGGGCAAGCTCTTCCACATCGACCTCAACGGTCAGCACGGGATGAAGTACGACCAGGACCTGCGCTTCGGCGCGGCCGACGTGAAGAGCGCGTTCTTCCTGGTCGACCTGCTCGAGACCGGCGGGTACACCGGCCCGCGGCACTTCGACTTCAAGCCGCCGCGCACCGAGGACATCTCGGGTGTGTGGGAGTCGGCCGCGGCGTGCATGCGTACCTACCTGATCCTCGCCGACCGGGCGGCGGCCTTCCGGGCCGACCCCGAGGTCGCCGAGGCACTGGCCGCCTCGCGCGTCACCGCCCTGAAGGATTCCACCCTGGACAAGGGGGAGTCGCTCGCCGCGCTGCGCGACGACACGTCGTTCGACGTCGAGAAGGCCGGCGAGCGCGGCATGCACTACGAGCGGCTCGACCAGCTCGCCCTTGACCACCTGTTCGGCGTCCGCTGACGTAAAGGAGAAATTCGATGCCTCGACCGTTCACGTTGTTCACCGGCCAGTGGGCCGACCTGCCCTTCGAGAAGGTCTGCCAGCTGGCCTCGTCCTGGGGTTATGAGGGACTCGAAATCGCCTGCTGGGGCGACCATTTCGAGGTCGACAAGGCGCTCGCCGACGACAACTACGTCGACGACAAGCGGGCCATGCTGAAGAAGTACGGGCTGGACTGCTGGGCGATCTCCTGCCACCTCGTCGGACAGGCCGTCTGCGACAACCCGATCGACGAGCGGCACAAGGACATCCTGCCGGCCCGCATCTGGGGTGACGGCGAGCCGGAGGGCGTGCGGCAGCGGGCCGCCCAGGAGATCAAGGACACCGCCCGGGCGGCGGCGAAGTTCGGCGTGAAGACCGTGATCGGCTTCACCGGCTCCTCGATCTGGTACACGGTGGCGATGTTCCCGCCCACCCCGGACGCGATGATCGAGCGCGGCTACCAGGACTTCGCCGACCGGTGGAACCCGATCCTCGATGTCTTCGACGAGGTCGGCGTGCGGTTCGCGCACGAGGTGCACCCCAGCGAGATCGCCTACGACTACTGGACCACCGTCCGCACCCTCGAGGCGATCGGGCACCGGCCGGCGTTCGGGCTCAACTTCGACCCCAGCCACTTCATGTGGCAGGACCTCGACCCGGTCGGCTTCCTCTGGGACTTCCGCGACCGCATCTACCACGTGGACTGCAAGGAGTCGAAGAAGCAGCTCAACGGCCGCAACGGGCGGCTCTCCTCGCACCTGCCCTGGGCCGATCCGCGTCGTGGCTGGGACTTCGTCTCGGTCGGGCACGGCGACGTCCCCTGGGAGGCGTGCTTCCGGATGCTCAACGCGATCGAGTACGACGGCCCCATCTCGGTCGAGTGGGAGGACGCCGGCATGGACCGCGAGCTCGGCGCGCCGGAGTCGCTGGAGTTCCTGCGCAAGCTCGCCTTCGACAAGCCGGCGGCTGCCTTCGACGCCGCCTTCTCCTCCGGCGACTGATCCTCGCCCTACCCGCCCGTCACCACTACCGAAAGGCCTGTTGATGCTGCCGTTCACCGATCTGTCCGGCATCAGCCGGCTCGTCGACGCGCGGACCCGCTCGATCAGCGCGGAGAACCCGCGTGGGGAGAAGGGCCGCGGCGGCATGTCCACCGACGGTCCGGCCAGGGCGGCCGCGCGCGATCTCGGCCAGGGTTGGAAGATCTCGCCGTTCACGGTGGTGCCTGCCGGACAGGTGATCACCCTGGCCGAGATCGACGGACCCGGCGCCATCCAGCACATCTGGATGACCATCGACCCGCGGTGGTGGCGGCGGCTGCTGCTGCGGGTCTACTGGGACGGCGAGGAGACGCCGAGCATCGCCGTGCCGCTGGGCGACTTCTTCTGCAACGGCTGGGCGGAGCCGTGCAACGTCTCCTCCCAGCCGATCGCGGTCAACCCGCGCGGCGGGTTCAACTCCTACTGGCCGATGCCCTTCCGCGGGTCCGCGCGGATCACGGTCGAGAACATCTGGGAGGAGGACAGCTCGTCGCTGTACTACCAGGTCGACTACTCCCTCGCCGAGGTGCCGGACGACGCCGCCTATCTGCATGCGCAGTGGCGGCGGAGCAATCCGGTGCCGACCGGCGAGGTGCACACGATCCTGGACGGGGTGCACGGCCGCGGCCACTACGTCGGGACCTACCTCGCGTGGCAGTCCAACTCCACCGGCTGGTGGGGCGAGGGCGAGGTGAAGTTCTTCCTCGACGGGGACGAGGAGTTCCCGACGATCTGCGGTACCGGCACCGAGGACTACTTCGGCGGGGCGTGGGACTTCGAGCACCCGATCGGCCAGTACGGCATCTTCTCGACGCCGTACCTGGGGCTGCCGCAGGTGATCGGAGCCGGCGACGACGGGATCTACCGCTCGCAACAGCGGTTCGGCATGTACCGCTGGCATGTGCCCGACCCGATCCGGTTCGCGACCGACCTGCGGGTCACCGTGCAGGCACTGGGCTGGCGGCAGGGCCGGCGGTATCTGCCGCTGCAGGACGACATCGCCTCGACCGCGTACTGGTATCAGGCCGAGCCGCACACGCCGTACAGCGAACTGCCCGATGCCGACGTACTCGAAGTGATCTGACCGCCCACCCGAGGAGACCGAGATGCCGTTGTTCGACATGACCCCGGAGAAACTGCGCGCCTACCATCCGGACCGCACCGAGCCGAGCGACTTCGACGCCTTCTGGCAACGCACCTTGGAGCAGGTGCGGAGCCATCCGCTGGCCGCGCAGTTCACGCCGTACGACGGTGAGCTGAGCACGGTGGACACCTTCGACGTGACCTTCGCGGGCTGGAATGGCGAGCCGGTGCGCGGCTGGCTCATCCTGCCGAGGCACCGGACCGAGCCTCTGCCCTGCGTGGTGGAGTACATCGGCTACAGCGGCGGGCGCGGGCTCGTCTACGACCACCTGCTCTACAGCGCCGCCGGCTACGCGAACTTCGTCATGGACACCCGCGGGCAGGGCGGCGACACCGGCGACGCCCACGCGCAGCCCGGCAGCCCGCATGTCGCCGGCTTCATGACCGACGGCGTCCTCGACCCCGAGACCTACTACTACCGGCGGCTGATGAGCGACGCCGCCCGCGCCGTAGAGGCCGCCCGGTCACACCCCGCGGTCGACCCGGGCAAGATCGTGGTCGCCGGCGGCAGCCAGGGCGGCGGGCTGACGCTCGCCGCGGCGGGGCTGGTGCCCGACGTGCTCGGCGCGCTGCCCGATGTGCCGTTCCTGTGTCACTACCGCCGGGCCAGCGAGATCACCGACAAGGCGCCGTACGAAGAGATCGTGCGCTTCTGCGCCAAGCACCCACAGCGCACCGATCAGGTGTTCCGCACGCTGTCCTACTTCGACGGCGTCAACTTCGCGGCGCGCGCCAACGCGGCCAGCCTCTTCTCGGTCGGGATGATGGACGAGATCTGCCCGCCGTCCACCGTCTACGCGGCCTACAACCACTACGCGGGGCCGAAGGACATCCGCGAGTGGTGGTTCAACGGCCACGAGGGCGGCGCGATGTTCCAGGCGGAGGCCCGACTGGGTTTCCTGCGCAAGCTCCTCGGCTGAGTCCGGATCGGGGGCTGCGACCTCAGCGGTCGCAGCCGCCGTCCCGGTCCTTGCGCAGGTGCGGACGCTTGACGTCGTCGACGCCCTTGTAGGCGTAGGGATCGCGGCCGGCGACGAGCACGACGTCGCGGTAGTCGGCTTTGGCCATGTGGATGTCCTGCGGCGGACGCGCCCAGGGCAGCAGCGACTCAGCGCTCATGTAGTGGTTGGCCAACGCCCGCCGGTAGCCGTGCCGGCCGCTGTTGGGCATCGACTTGTGCAGCAGGTAGCCGTTGAAGATCAGGGCCGAGCCGGCCTTCATCTCCACCGGTACGGCGTCCTCGTCGCTGTAGGGAAAGTCGTAGGACATGATCGAGCAGTCGTAGCGCGGGTCGTCGTGCTCCCGGTCGGGGTAGATGATGCCGGGGCGGTGTGAGCCGGGCAGCACCCACAGGCAGCCGTTCTCGATCGTCGCGTCGTCCAGCGCGATCCACGCGGCGGTGATCGAGCGGTCGCGGCTGGGGATGAAGTACTCGTCCTGGTGCCAGGCCTGGCCGGGCTTGCCCTCGGACTTGATGAAGAGCATCGACTGCATCGCCTTGACGTTCGGCCCGATGACCTGCGTCAGGGCGTCGACGATCACCGGGTGCGACAGCGCGTCGTGCATCACCGGGGAGACCTTGTGCGGGAAGTGCACGCACAGGTGCCGGCGCAGGACGTCGTCGTCGGACTCGCCCGGGCGGGCCGGCTCCGAGCCGGAGATCGCGCCGAGCTCCCCACGGCAGATCCGCACCGTCTCGGCCAGGATCTCGTCGATCTCGGCCTGCGACAGTGCCTGCTCGAGAACGACGTAACCGTTGTCGGCGTAGTTCTGCGCGAGCGTGTGGTCGGGGGAGCCGACGGTGGTCGGCGTGGTCGTGGTCATCGCATCCCTCGGGATCGGCGGGTCACTGCCGTCGACCATGCCTCGGCGGCGGCCCCTGGGCAATGGACCGACGGTGCGCAAAGATGTCTGATCATGACCTCCGGACCGGCCGCGTACCCCCAGGTCGCCGCCCGTCGGCCGGCCGTCGCGGAGTATCCGGCGGGCGCGACGTTCGGGCCGCGGCGCCTCGACGACTTCGAGTTCGTCTGGATGCTGCGCGGCGCGGCGACCTGGAACGCCGACGACGGCCGTTCGGTGTCGCTGCGGCCGGGCGTCCTGCTGCTGGTGGGTCCGGGTACACGGGACCGCTACGCGTGGGATCCGGCCGGCCCCTGCCGGCACGCCTACGTCCATTTCCGGGTCGACGCCGACGCAGACCCGACCGGCTGGCCGGTGTCCCGCCGCGCCGACCCCGACGGGCCGCTGCCCGGGCTGCTCGCCTACCTGCTCTGGCTCGGCAGCCGGGCGCCGGGCGGCTGGCAGCGTCGGGTGGACGACGTCCTGGGCCTGCTGCTCGCGACCTACGTCGACGGTCCGCTGCCGGAGCCGGATCCGCCGCTGTCGGCGGCGCTCGGCGCCGTCGTCGACCACGTCCGGACGGTGTGGGGCGACGGGCGGCTGCGGCAGGTCTCGCTGGGCGAGTTGGCGGCTGCCGCATCCGTCTCCACCGGCTACCTCGCCCGGAGCTTCCGGCGGCAGTACGGCGTGGGTCCGGTGACCGCGTTCGAACGGCTGCGACTGGCCCGCGCGGCGTCGATGCTGCTGCGCAGCAACTATCCGATCACCGTGATCGCCGACGCCTGCGGCTTCGCCGACCAGTACCACTTCAGCCGGCGGTTCTCGGCCGCGTACCGGATCCCGCCAAGCCATTACCGCAGGCTCGGATCGGGCGCCGACGCCGACGCCGTACTCGCCGACGGGCGGTTGTTGCGGCTGGCCGATCAGGTGTGGCCGCGCTGATCAGATCGACGGAATTCAGCTCTACATCAGACGTATGACCTCCGGTACAGTGTGCCGACCCGAACCCACCCATGGGGGGCCGCGATGGCGAAAACGACCGCAGCGGAGCAGGATTCCGCCGCCGTGCCGCCGCCGCGCTACCACATCGAGCGGCCGGCCCGGCTCGGCTCGGCGGTGGTCTCCGTGCTGATCGACCGGATCGCGGGCGGGGAATTCCCGGCGGGTTCGGTCCTGCCGCCGGAGCCCGAACTGGCCGCCGAATTCGGCGTGAGCCGCACGGTGGTGCGGGAGGCGCTCAAGGGGATCGAGGAGAGAGGCCTCGCGCGGATCCAGCAGGGCAAGGGGACATCCGTGCTGGGCGTCGAGTCGTGGGACGTTCTCGACGACCAGGTGCTCGGCGCGCTGCTCGGGCACGACACCGGCTTCTCCGTGCTCGGCGACCTGGTCGACGTACGGGCGGCATTGGAGTCGGCGATGGCCGCGCTCGCCGCGCAGCGGATCACCGACGACCAGTTGCGCGAGTTGAGATCGATCATCGTGCTGATGGACGAGGCCTACGAACACCCCGCCGACTACCGCAGGATCGAGCAGGGCTTCCACTGTCTGATCATGGAGGCGTCCGGCAACGTCGTCGGTCGCGCGATCATCACGTCGATCGTCCGGCACATGCAGTTCGGCGACCACCCGTGGACCCACGCCATGCCCAGGAGCGTCAACCTCGACGTCGCGCATGCCGGCCACCACGAGATCCACCGGCAGATCGCCCGACGCGATCCGGCCGGGACGGCGCGGGCGATGCGGGAGCACATCCGCACCTGCTGGTCCTGGGTGCCGGAGCGGCCCTGAGGGACGCCCCGGTCCGTGGTGTCAGCCCGCGGTCGGGGTCTGGCCGTTGCCGCCCGGATGGCTCGGTCCCTGGCCCGAACGGCCGGGTACGGGGATGCGGCGGCGGGCCTCCTCGGCGACCGAGCCGGCCTGGGCGCGCAGCACCCCGGCGGCGCTCTGCGCGGTCTGGCTGCCCTTGACCCGTGCCGCCGCCCGGGTGATCGCCTCGTAACGCTGGCGGCCCGCCCGGGCGCCCAACACGTACCCGGCGGCAAAACCGACGAAGAACATCACTTTCCGCATGGTCGGCCCCTTGGTCGTCTTCGGTCCACCGATCGTAGTGCCGGCGGGGCCAGCGTAGTGAAGATCGGCTCGGCCGTCGTAGGGTCGGGGCAGGCCGTGAGGTAGTCTACGGAGCCGTTGCGGTTGCGGCCGTGCGTCTTTCCCCCGTAGCTCAATTGGCAGAGCATGCGACTGTTAATCGCAGGGTTGTTGGTTCGAGTCCAACCGGGGGAGCATCCCGAGCCGGCCACCCGGACAGACCAAGGGGCGGTAGCTCAGCCGGTCAGAGCAGCGGACTCATAATCCGTCGGTCGTGGGTTCGAGCCCCACCCGCCCCACTCGTTGTTTCGCAGGTCAGCGGCATGGTCACACGCCTACAGAGTGCAACCCGCGGACTTCCCGCGCGGCCCAGTCCGCGCCGAGTCCGCACTTGGACCCGGTCGAGCCGCCGCGGCGATCGCTGCCTAGCAACCTGGGAGTTTCGCTTCGGACCCGCATCCAGACGGCGCGATTGAACGGAGGCCACACATGAGCGCATCAGAGGCTTACCTAAGCAGAGTCGAGGCGCAGCGCTGGCAAGTGCGTCGGGCTCGTGAGCATCTCGATCAGGCGGAGGCCGACTTTCATGTGGCGGCGGACGCTTGGGACGAGGCAGGGCACCCGCAGGACGGCGAGTTGCTTTACGCCTATAAGCGCGCGGCCGTCTGGCTCTCACATGTCGCGGCGACCCATCTCAGTGCTGTGGACAGTCAAGACCGCATGCTGGCACGGTTGTTCACCTCTGATGAGGGCGTCGGCTAGTCCGTATGACACCAGCCTGTTTACCGCTTGCGTCCACGTGCGTAGTAGATGGCTGCGACGCAGAGCGCGAGCAGCGCGCGACTCAGCCTTGCAACGACGCGATCGCCCGGGCAGCTAGTCGTTCGGCGTGCTCGGGGCGCGCGAGCCAGCCGATCCACCCCTCGTCCATCGTCGGGGTGAGCCCGTTGCGCGCCGACTGCCGGTAGTCGAGGCACGCCAGCCACAGCGGTCGCATGGCCAGTACGCCGGGCAGCCGCTCGAACTCCTCACCGGTGAGCTGAACGTGCTCGCGATACCCGCGCGCGGCAGCGTCGATACCCTCCCCATCGCCCTCCCCGGCGGTCGTCAGCAGCCAGGCGAGGGCGGGCAGGCGGGGTCCGCGCCCGGACCCTGCCCAGCCGACGATGGCGAGGTTGCCCGGACTGCCGACGGCCGCCCATGCGTGGTAGTTCCCGTGGGTGAACGCCTCGGGCAGGCCTTCCGCGTCGTCGGCGTGCTCGACCTTGTCGCGGAGCCACTCGAACATCTCGCGACCCTCGGGAGCGACGGCGTCCTCGACGCTCACCAGAAAGCTCATCGCCGCCGCGAGATCCTGCTTCGGTCGTCCCGCGAAGTAGGCGCCGTCGTGCTCCTCCGACCCTCCGTCCCGCGCGACCGCACCACCGGCCGCCGGCAGTTTGTGCAGGCGGCCGAGCAGGCTCGCCAGCTCGTGGAGCACCGCCGGCGACTGGGTCGGGCGTCCGCCCTCGACGTACTCGGTCACGATCACGCCGCTGCCCTCGAGCACCGACACGGGACTGTCGTGCGCGGGCCGTTCGGCGGGGAAGCCCTGTAAGGCCAGGAACCGCAGGATCTCCGCATCGCCCTCGACGCGGCCGACCGTGTCCGCTGCCGACGAGAAGACTCGAGCGATCCAGGGCGAGCCGTCCTCTCGCTTGACGACCAGCGTCCAGGGGTAGTGGCCGACCCAGGACCCGCGTGGCCGCGTCTCCGGGTCGTCGTCGATGGGCGCGATCGAGGTGATGCTAATGCCGTATCGCGTCTCGAGGTGCGCTCTCAGTTCCGCGAACTCGACGGGGCGAGTCCGAGCAAACGGCGACGTGCGGCCCTTCTCCAGCGCGGCGCGGGCCTCGGTGTACCGCAATCCGGTCGCTTGTGCCCGCTGACGCACTGCGCGCTTGAAACTGCCCTCTTTGGTCATGACAAGCCTCCTCGACGTGCCCCATTCCCCCAGCGAAGCGGCACTCGAAGCAGGCCTGGATGGCAGCAGCCTTGAGAGCAGGATTCCCTTCGCCTTCTCGAGGGCTCGGCTGGGGCAGGTCCTCAGGAGGCTGGGCGTCGGCAACGCCGTGCATCGATCGTGCCGAGGCTGGGCGGCCGTGTCAACGGCAACGGAGGTGCAACGGCGACCGCCAGCCCTGATCACTCGCCGCCGTGGAGGCGTGACCGAGCGTCCGCTGTACACGTGGGCCCTCTCCGGCAAGAAGGGGGAATGCAACCATGCTCCGGTATACGCTCCGTTCCCAGGGGGCGCCTCCGAGCCGCGCCGCTGAGAGTCACGTCGGGGCGAGGGGTGCGTCATCATGAGCCGCTCTGCAACACCGGGCGCACCACGCGACACCCCACCGAAGCCCGCTCCGCCCCCACCGCCGGGGTGGCGCCGTTGGCTGCTGCCGATCGGGTTGTTCATCACGGCGTTGCTGCTGTTGATACCGGCCATGTCCCGCGGCACCACACCGCAAGAGCTCACCTACAGCAATCTTCTCGACCGTGTGAACGCCAACCATGTCACCTCGGTCACCATCGACAATCACGGCGCCGTCACCGGAACGCTGAGCGGCGGTAAGCAGTTCACCAGCCAGATTCCGACGAGTCTGACGACCGGGACGAACGATCTGCAGAGTGCGTTGCTCACCCACCACGTGAAGATCACCGGCACACAGAAGAGCGACTCTTCCGTGCTCGGCATCCTGCTCAGTTTCCTGCCGCTGCTGCTCATCCTCGGACTGTTCGTCTGGTCCGGTCGCGCCGCTCGTCGTTCGTTTGCCGGGGGGATCGGCGGCGTCGGTCGCTCACGCGCGAAGATCTCCGACGTAGAGCGCCCGAAGACCCGCTTCGCCGATGTCGCCGGATACGAGGGCGCGAAGGAGGAGATCACCGAAGTCGTCGACTTCCTCCGTGCTCCGGACAGATACACAAAGGTCGGCGCGGTCGGCCCGCGCGGGGTGCTCATGGTGGGTCCGCCGGGAACCGGTAAGACGTTGCTGGCCCGCGCGGTCGCGGGCGAGGCCGATGTCCCCTTCCTCTCGATCACCGGGTCAGGCTTCGTCGAACTCTTTGTCGGCGTCGGGGCATCTCGAGTGCGGGACCTGTTCGCCGAGGCACGCAAGCGCGCGCCGTCGATCATCTTCATCGACGAGATCGATTCGATCGGTGGCCGGCGCGGCGGTCGCGGCAGTTTCGGTGGCAACGACGAGCGCGAGCAGACGCTCAACCAGCTGCTGGGCGAGATGGACGGATTCGACGACGAGGCCGATGTCGTCGTGCTCGCCGCCACCAACCGGCCCGAGACGCTCGACTCTGCTCTGCTCCGGCCGGGTCGCTTCGACCGGCAGGTCGTGGTGCCCCTTCCGACCCAGCGGGAGCGAGCCGCGATCCTGGCGGTCCATGCCCGCGACAAGCAGCTCGCGCCCGACGTCGATCTCGACCGCGTTGCCCGGGCGACGCCCGGATTTTCCGGCGCCGATCTGGCCAACCTGCTCAACGAAGCGGCCATCAACGCCGTCCGGGCCAACCGTGCCGTGATAAGCGCGGCCGACCTGGATGCGGCCCGCGACCGGGCGCTGCTCGGCCGACGCGACGCATCCAACGCCTTGCTGCCCGAGGAACGGAGATCCGTGGCGGTGCACGAAGCCGGTCATGCGATGGTCGCGGCGCTGTCACCGAATGCCGACCCCGTGGCCAAAGTGACCATTCTCCCGGCAGGCATGGCTCTCGGCGTCACCGAGCAGCTACCCGAGGCCGAGCGCCACCTGTATACCGAGAACTACCTGACAGACGCGCTAGCAGTGAAGTTGGGTGGTCGCGCGGCCGAGCTGATCGTGCTCGGGCAGGGCTCGACCGGCGCTGCCAACGACCTTCTCGGAGCTACCCAACTCGCTACCCGAATGGTCGTCGAGTTCGGCCTCTCCACGCAGCTCGGCCCCGTGAGTTACTCCGATCCATCAGCTTCCGCGGGCTCCGGGCAAGAGATACTCGGCCATCCCTACTCCGAGGGCACGCAGCGCGTCATCGACCAGGAGGTCGCGCGCCTGGTTCGAGAAGCCGAGCAGACCGCGCTCACGTTGCTTCAGACCCACCGTGCGGCGCTCGATCGCCTCGCGGATCTCCTGCTTGTCGAGGAGACGGTGGACGGCAGCGTCGTGCTGGCCACCCTGCGCGACCCCGATACGACTCCGCAGGCCGATGGGGCGACCGACGCTCGGGCCGGAGCAGAACGACTCACGTGAGATTCTGTCCCGGTGAGCGCTGCGGGCTGGGATGACGAACGCCGTCAGCTGCTGACGGCCGGCGCCGGTGACCTGGCCGGGGTCGCGTTGGCGAACGTCGTACGCGAGTACCCGCGTTGCGAGTTTCACTGGCAAATCGAGGGCGAGCACATCCCTACACCGCGGCGGCTGCACCCGTCCTTCTACGGCAGTCTGGACTGGCATTCCTGTGTGGAGATGTTCTGGGTGCTGGTGCGCCTCCTGCGATGCCATCCCGACCTCGTACCGGGCGCCGAGATCCGTCGCACGCTCAACGAGCATTTGACCGCCCCGGCGCTGGCGGCCGAGGCCGCCCTTTTCACACCGGCGACCGTGACCGATCCGTCCGACGGGTTGATCGCCCATCTGCACGGGCTCAATCTGCACCGCGCCTGGTGCTGGCAACGCCTCGCGCTGGCCGTCCCCGCCGACGATGATCGGATCGTCGCCATGCTCAGCGCGACACGCGGACACACCCACGCCCCGCTCCTACAGAGCACCGACAGCGTCTACGGGGTTGAGCATTTTCTGGCCTACTACGCCCTCCGCCTGCTCAGCTGAACAGCGCTACGACCATCAGCCGGGGAGGTCCTCCGGGCGCTTCTCGGCGAGCTTGCCGTGCAGCAGTCCGGTGGACTGGCCGACCTCGATGAGGTATCCGTCCGGATCCCGTATGTAGCAGCGGGTCTCTGCGCCGCGGTCGATCGGTGGCGTGACGAATTCGGCGCCCTTGGCCTTCCACTCCTCGTAGCAGGCCTGGATGTCGGCGACCCGCAGGTTGAGGAAGATCGAGGTCGTATCGCCGGGCTGGTAGTCGACCACCGAGATACCTGGCTTGTCGGGAGTGGGCGGCCCGCCGGGGTTCATGATGATCCACGAATTGGACAGTTTGACCATGCACGGATTCTCGGGCAGGACGACAGTGCCGCCCAGGATGCGCGAGTAGAAGTCCCGGGACCGCGCGACCTCGCGGACCGTGATGAACAACGTCACCACAATGCCCTCGTCGGGCGCGGGGAGATTGGCGTAGTCGATCCGGTCTGTGGGCTCTGTCATGATTCCTCCACTCCGGCATCGCGGGCCTCGATGGCCTTGATGGTATTTCCCAACTCCTTTCCCAAGATGCGCTTACCGAAGATCCCGACCAAGAACCCGAGCGCCCGTCCCTTGACTGTCTTACCCTCGCGCACGACGACGACATCCACGTCGGTCGCCCCGTTGGCCTGCTGCGTGATGGTGTAGGTGTGCCCCGAGGCGCCTCCCCACAGGTTGGAGTCGGTGGTCGTCATGGTGACGCGGTGGGGGTCGGACCAGTCGTAGTCAAGGCGTTCCCAGACGCCGCGCGAGCCCTCCGTGACGTCGGCGTGGCCGGGGCTCTGGTCATGCACCTTGAGGTATTCGTCGGTGCTGTTGCCGAAGAGCTTCGAGCGACCCGGGCCGAAGTCGGTGAGCCCGGCGACGAACTGCTCGGGCGTGGCGGTGGTCGACATATGGAGGCGAATCGTGGACATGGCGTGCTCCTTGGTTGGCCTCAGGCCGGGACGAGATCGGCGATCAGTTTGGCTAGCGCTGCCTCGGCGGTCATCTCGGCCGTGATGTAACTGGTCGCCCCACCTGCGGAGACGGTCCAGGCCGCCACGCCCCAACGGTATGGATCGACCGGATCCGAGGGGACGATGTCGATGTCCAGGTCGACGCTGCGTCGGTCGACCGCCTCGCGAGCCAGCGCCGCAACGTCGGCGTCAGAGAGAGTCACCCGTTCATTCCACCACCGTCGGCGCCTCCGCACCGACGTCATGCAGTTGTCGGGTCTGCCTCGTCGTCGGCGACACGGATCCAGATGGACTTGCCGATCGGGCGGCGGCGTACGCCCCACGAGGCGGCGAGGGCGTCGATGACCGGCATCCCCCGGCCGACCACGGCTGTGCGCGATGGTGGCCCCAGCACAGGTTCATCGGGATGATCATCGGCGACGCTGATCTGAACGCCCGACCACACCCGCTCGACCGTCAGAACGATCGGCGGCCGGCCATGGAGCACGGCATTGGTGACCAGCTCGGAGACCATCAGCACCGCCGAGTCACGCGAGGACTGGGTGCGGAAGGCCGAGCTGTCCCGGACGAAGTCACGCGCGCGGCCCGGTGCGTACGGCCCGCTCGGCAAGGCAAGGGTGAATGGTGTCTTGGCCAATGGCGTAGCCATGGCGACCTACCTCCTCGGGCCTATTGCCAAAGCCCGTAGGAGAGAGTTACCCGGTCGGGGTGGCCACCGAACATGAACTCCGCATGAATAGCGCCGCTGGCCTCGTCCGGCTCGCAGACGCTGGCCATCTTCCGTTCGATATACGTTCAAACGCCGCCCTTGTCAGAGTCATGTGCCTTCCCTATGTTCCCAAATGGTCGAAAGGAGGAGTATGGCGACAGCGGCGGCAGTCCGGGCCCGCGGGATCACGAAGTGTTTCGGCAATGTCGTCGCGCTCGACTGCATCGATCTCGACGTGGCACAGGGGCAGATCCATGGCCTGGTCGGGCCGAACGGCGCCGGGAAGACGACGTTGCTCGGCCTGCTGCTGGGTCTGGCCGTCCCCGACGAGGGCCGGGTCGAGCTTCTGGGAATGCCGGTCGGGCGGGCGCTGACGGTTCCCGACGGAGTCACCGGCTTCGTCGACGGGCCGGGCCTCTACCCCTACCTCACCGCGAGGCAGAACCTCGCCGCGCTGGCCGCTCTCCGCGGCCATGAGGCGCGCACAGCCGGTATTGACGAGGTGCTCGGTCAGGTCGGGCTCGCCGATGTCGCCAACGACCGGGTGCGCGCTTTCTCCCTCGGCATGCGCCAGCGGCTCGGGCTGGCCGCAGCGCTCCTGACCAAGCCGCGGCTACTGGTGCTCGACGAGCCGTCCAACGGTCTCGACCCCGCCGGCAAGAAGCACGTTCACGGTGTGCTCACCCGGCTCGCGGCGGACGGGACCGCCGTCGTGGTGTCCAGCCACCGGATGGACGACCTCGAGGCACTGTGCTCCGAGGTCACCATTCTGTCGACCGGACGGGTCGTCTTCTCCGGTCCGCTGAGCAAGCTGTCCGCCGAGAACGGCGAACTCGACTACCGGCTCCTCACCTCCGACCCGGACGCCGCCTGCCGACTGACTCTCAGCACGCCCGGCCTCCGCATCGTCGATGGCCGCGATGCCGCGGAGCGGCGGGCCGGATTCCTCGTGATACGCGCGGCGGTACCGGCCCTCGACGAACTGGTGGCGCGGCTCGTGCACGCCGGCGTCGCGGTGCGCGAGCTCGCGCCCGTGGTGTCTCCGCTCGAGGCGGCCTTCCTCGCTCTGACAGAGCAGGAAGAGGTCAGCCGATGACCGCCACCGTCACCGACGCCCGAGCAGCTGGTGCCCGCCGGGTCCCGGTGTCGCGCGGCTACCGCTTCGAGCTCGTCAAGCTGCTCTCCCAATGGCGCATACGCTTGTTGATCCTGGCCTGCTGGCTCGCGCCGGCAGTCTTCGTCGCACTGGTGAGCCAGCAGACATCCCTACCAGCTGACACCTTCTTTGGTCGCTGGATGCACGCCACAGGCTGGGCCGGGGCGCTGGTGATGCTCGGGTTTTCCGGTACCTGGACGCTCCCGCTGGTGACCTCGGTGGTCGCCGGCGACGTGTTCGCCACCGAGGATCGGCTCGGCACCTGGCGCCACCTATTGGTGGCGGTGCGGTCGTCTCGACGGATCTTCGTCGCCAAGGGATTTGCCAGCCTCAGCGTCATCCTGCTGCTCGTTGCCGGGCTGGCGGTTTCCAGCGCGGTGGGCGGGGTCGCGGCGATCGGCAACCAACCCCTGGTCGGCCTCGACGGCCACCTGCTGGCCCCGGCGGACGCCGTCGGGCGGGTCCTGCTCGCCTGGGTCTGCGTCCTCGCTCCGACGCTGGCCCTCGGTGCGATCGGCCTACTCGGCTCCATCGCGCTGCGGCGTTCCCCGATGGGGCTTCTGCTGCCGGCCTTCTTCGCCCTGGCGATGCAGCTTGCGCAGTTGCTGCCGCTGCCCGTCGCGGTACGGCTCGCACTGCCCGGCTACGCCTTCATCGCCTGGTACGGCCTGTTCACCAGCCCGGTCCAGGTGGGTCCTTTACTGATCGGCATCGGGGTCAGCCTGGTGTGGGCCGTCGCCGCGACAACGCTGGCCTACCTGCTGTTCGTACGCCGTGATTTCACCAGCGGCACCCACAACGGCCCGGGGCGCCGCGAGATCACCGTCGGAGTACTCCCGCTGGTCGGACTCCTCGGCATCACGATCGCGATCATTGCCGCTTCGACCGCAGGTACGAGCGCCGGAATTGAGCAGGGCAAGGTGCAGCGGTCGGTCGCCACAGCGTTCGCCCACCTCTACCGTCTGCAGGCCAGGCAGCTTCACCGTCCCGACGTCACCGAGGCGCAGCTGGCGGCTCGCGCGACGTGCAACAAGGGCGACGGCTTGGTCGCGCCCACCGGGCCGGGCAACGACTGGCGTTGCGTCGTCAGCTGGCATCTTCCGCACGTCGCGGGAGCCACTGGGTCCGCCATCTACCAGCTTGACGTCAAGCCGGACGGACGGTTCGTCGCCGACGGGGACGGACCGAAGGACGTCAACGGCTACTTCCAGGTACGGACCCCGACCGGGGACGAACCGAACCCTCTCTGGCAGTTCGACGCCGACGTCGACCTGCTCCCCACCGCGAAAGGATGACTGATGCAGGTAACACGCAACTATCGGCGTGACGAGAGGGTCCGTTCCAAACTTCTCGGTCCACGCCGCGGCCGTCGGATCCGCATGGCAACGGCCGTCGCCGGCGGTTGCGCACTCGTCGCCGTCGGTTCCGGCGTCGGCCTTGCCTCGACGCAAGAGTTCGGCACCGACCAGGTCGGCCAGACCACCGACAAGGGCGAGGTCATATCCAGCGACCAGTACCTCAAGTCGATCGGCACTCACCTCGTCGTCAACGATGGCAAGATCATGGCTTCCTCGGTCAGCCCGGACGGGAGCCACCTCGCAGCGCTGACCACCGATGGAGACTCCGCGCTCACCATCGTGGATCTCAAGAGCTGGAAGGTTCAGCAGCTCGTCGGGAACAACGCGGCGGACAACCTGAAGATCACCGGCAGCGACGTCGGCCAGGAGGGTCCGTCGTACTCGCCTGACGGTAAGACGCTGTGGATGCCGCGGACCGACGGCTACACCAAGTTCACGGTGAACTCCGACGGCACCCTCAGTAACCCGACCACTGTCTCGATACCGGCGGACGGGCCTAAGCACGCATTGTCGGCGCAGGCCGTGTTCTCCGCCGACGGCTCCACCGTGTACTCGGCCGTCAACGGCCAGAACCGCGTGATCGCGATCAACGCGGGGACCGGCGACATCCAGCAGAGCTGGGCCGTCGGGACCGCCCCGCGCGACATCGTCCGGGTCGGCGACAAGATCTACGTCACCAACGAGGGCGGGCGTCCGGCGAAGCCCGGCGAAACCACGATGAACTCGTACAACACCCAGGTGCCGGCCAACCCGGTCACCGGTTCCACGACCACCGGCACGGTCAGCGTCATCAACCTGGCGCGCCCGACCGCGGCGGCCAAGAGCATCGAGGTCGGCCTGCACCCGACCGCCCTATACGCCAAGAACGGCGCGGTGTTCGTCGCCAACACCAACAGCAACACGGTCTCCGTCATCGCCACCGCCAACGACAAGGTCGTCCAGTCCATCTCCACCCAGCCCTGGCCGGAGGCCAAGGTGGGTTACGAACCGGACGGGATCACCCTCACCAGCGACGGCCACTTGTTGGTGGCGCTCGGCCGGGCCAACGCCGTCGCCGTCTACCGTTACAGCAAGCCGCAGGAGCCGGTCAGCTATGTCGGTCTGCTGCCGACGGACTACTTCCCGGACGGGATTACGGCCTCCGGCAAGAATGTGCTGATCGCGAACACCCGCGGGATCGACGCCCGCCGTCCCACGACCGCTGCCGGGCACGGCACCCATGACACGACGTCGAGCCTGCAGAAATTCACGCTACCGAGCGACAACGTGATCAAGGCTGACACCGCCACGGTCTTCCAGCAGAACGGCTGGACCACAGACTCGGTCCTGTTCACCAAGGGCAAGAGCAAGGCGAAAGCCGTACCGGTTCCGCAGCGGATCGGAGAGCCCTCGACGATCAAACACGTCTTCCTGATCGTCAAGGAGAACCGCACCTACGACCAGGACTACGGCGACATCACAAGCGGCAACGGCGACCCGGCGCTTGCCCAGTTCGGTGAGAAGGTCACCCCGAACCAGCACGCGTTGGCCAAGCAGTTCGGGCTCTACGACAACACCTATGACGTCGGCACCAACTCCGCCGAGGGCCACAACTGGCTGATGCAGGCCGACAACCCGGAGTACACCGAATCCTCGGCCGGTGAGTACCTGCGCAGTTACGACACCGAGGACGACGCTCTCGGCCACCAGGCCTCCGGATTCATCTGGTCCGGCGCCCAGGCGGCTGGCAAGACCGTGCGCGACTTCGGCGAGTTCCAGCAGTTCCTGACCAAGCCGGCCGGCGCGACCTGGCAGAACCTCTACTGCGACGCCAAGACCATGGACGCGACCGGTCAGCCCACTGAGTACCCGCTGGTGTCGTCCTCACCGATCCCGTCGCTCAACGACGTGTCCGTGCACGGCTTCCCGAAGTTCGACACCTCGATCCCGGATCAGTACCGGTACGAGATCTGGAAGCAGGACTTCGAGAAGAACGGGCCGGCCAACCTGAACATGTTCTGGCTGTCGAGTGACCACACGGGCGGCCCGCTGAACCCGACGGCCCAGGTTGCCGACAACGACCTCGCGACCGGCAAGATCGTCGACAAAATCTCGCACAGCAAGTATTGGAAGGATTCGGCAATCTTCGTCGTCGAGGACGACAGCCAGGCCGGCCTCGACCACGTCGACGGCCATCGCGCTCCGATCCAGATCATCAGCCCCTGGGCCCAGCACGGTGTTGTCGACAACCACTACTACTCGCAGATCATGATGATCCGCACCATCGAGCAGATCCTCGGGATCCACCCGATGAACCAGAAGGACACCGCGGCCACTCCGATGACGGCGGCGTTCACCCAGAAGCCGAACGACGCGCCGTTCAACGCCGTGCCGAACCAGACCTCGCTGACGTTGGGTCTGACCGGCGGCGCGCCGTCCTGCGGTCTGGACAACGTCCCGGCGAAGGATGCCGCGGCCGAGCCGTCGACCACGGTGCCCGCGAGCCAGAAGCAGGTCGCGGCGCAGTGGCAGGAATGGAAGACGCACCAGCGTCTGACCGGAACGAGCGCTACACCCGACTACGCCGATCCCACGCAGATGAACCACCTCACGTGGTACGAGACGCACGGGTGGTCGAAGCCCTACCCGGGTGAGCACAAGATCTACTCGCCGAACCAGGTGCCGGGCGCCTACCTCCCGTCGGCGGACGGCGACAACTAAGAAAGTCGGATCGCAACAGCACGGGCCCTGGTCGACGTCACCGCCGACCGGGGCCCGTTCTGTGCGCCGGCAAGCGCCTTGACGCTCGATATGACGAGCCGGACGATGGGCAGATAAGCCATGCAGGGCTACGAATACGGGGCCATCGATGTCCGGGCTGCGCTTCTGTGCCTACCAGTACCAGAACCTCCCGCTGGAGACGCTCCGGGAGCGGTGGCTCGAGGCGGAGCAACGCGGGTTCGAGGTGGTGTGGAACTGCGACACCGTCGTGGAGCCCGATCGACCGACGCACATGATGTACGACGGCCCCGCGACGTTGACCCTGATGGGTGGAGCGACGACCCGCATCAGGGTCGGCACGCTGGTCTCGAGCCTGTACTTCCGGCATCCGGTGACCCTGGCCAAGGCCGCCATGACCGTGGATCGATTGACGGGTGGTCGGGTCGAGGTCGCGTTGGGCGTCGGCGATCCCTCGGCAGGTGCTGCCGCGGGCGGGATCACCTGGTCTGCGGGGGAGCGGGTGGCCCGGTTCGCGGAGTTCGTCGAACTCGTCGACTTGTTGCTCCGGCAAGAGACCACGACGTACCACGGCGCCTTC
>DASXJE010000090.1 GCA_036497565.1 Mycobacteriales bacterium | reverse complement strand
AGCGGACGCGCTCTCCATCTTCGACTCCGCGCCCAGAATTCGGTTGAGCTCGTAGTTGACCGACATGCCGCTGTCGGCCATCCCGGCGGCATTCGCCTTGCCGACAGCGGGATCGACGTAGTCCGTGGTCCAGGACAGGATGCGGAACTCGCGTTCCTCGGCATCGGTGCGGTCCCGGTCGGACAGCTCGCGGTAGCGGCGTTCGTCGTCGGCGGGCCGTCGCGCGGTCACGGCCGCGCCGAACGCTGCGCGGTAGGTGGTCCAGGCGATCCCGACCCCGGCGACGTAGACGACCGCGATCGTGCGTTCCGGGTAGGCGCAGGCGTAGCGCAAGGCGAGGTCCGCGCCGAACGAGTGCCCGCCGACCAGCCAGCGCTCGTAGCCGAAATGAGCGCGTACGGCGTCGAGGTCGCGGACGAACCGGTCGAGCGTCCACGGCCGCTCCCGGCTCGACCGGCCGCCGGCGCGCTGGTCGTAGCGGTGCACGCGGTAGCCGGCACCGATCGACCGGGCGACCGGTGAAAGGTAGTCCCACAGACCGGGGCCGCCGTGGCACAGAACCATCGGGGGTCCGTCACCAGCGACCTCGGTCCACAGTCGACACCCGTCGTCCGCAGTGACGAACCCCTGCCACTCCACTCGGGGCATCCTAGGGGCTATTTCGGCGGCACCGTCTCCGGGACGCCCGGCTTGGCCGGTGCGGGCGGGGTCGGCGGCGGACCCGGCGGGCTGCCCTCCAGTTCGAGGTTGGGCACGATCCGCTCCATCCAGTGCGGCATCCACCAGGCATGACTGCCGAGCAGCGACATGATCGCCGGGACCAGCATCATCCGTACCAGGCTCGCGTCGATGAGTACGGCCACCGCCATACCGATCGCCAGCATCTTCACCGCAGGATCAGGGTTGAGCACGAAGCTGGTGAACACGACGACCATGATGGCCGCAGCCGTCGTGATGACCCTGGCCGTGCTCCCGATCCCGAGGGCGACGCTGCGTTGCTCGTCCTTGGTGCGCACGTAGGCCTCGTGCACCCGGGAGAGCAGGAACACCTCGTAGTCCATCGACAGTCCGAAGACGATCGCGAAGACCAGCATCGGTACGTAGGCCGGGATGGGTAACTTCTCGTCGATGCCGAGCCACGAGGAGCCCCAGCCCCACTGGAAGATCGCGACGATGACGCCGTACGCCGCGCCGACCGACAGCAGGTTGAGGATCGCTGCCTTCGTGGCGATGACGACCGACCGGAAGGCGATGGTGAGCAGAATGAACGCCACGAACACGACGGCGAGGATCAGGTAGGGCATCCGGTCGGCTGCCTTCTCGGTGAAGTCGACGCCGCCGGCGGTCGCCCCGGTCAGATAGGTCTTCGCTCCTAACGGCGGCAACACCGAATTGCGGAGGTTGTCGACGAGGTTCGTCGTCGCCTCGGCCTGCGGCTCGGTCGTCTGGATGACGTTGATGATCGCGGTGGTGCCGGCGCTGTTCACCACCGGTGCGGGCACCACGGCGACGCCCGGCGTCTTGGTGAGGGTGCTCTGCATGGAGCTGAGCAGCGACTGGTTCGACGACGTCGACGCCTTGGGCAGCACGACGACCACGGTGATCGGGCCGTTGTAACCGGGCCCGAATCCCTGGTTTATCAGGTCATACGCGCGTCGGCTGGTCTGCGAGGTCGGGTTCGAGCCGTTGTCGAGCTGCCCGAGCCGCATGGAGAAGAACGGCACAGCCAGGAGCACCAGTACGGCGACGCTGCCGATCGCCCACGGCCACGGGTTCCCGCTGACCTTTCGTCCCCACCGGGCGAACGGCGAGTTCTCGTGGTCGGGGGGCGTGATCTTCTCGACCGAGCCGTTGTGGCCGGCCCGGCGCCTGGCCCGGCGCGCGCGCAGGCGCACGCGCAACGCGCGGATGTTGTTTCCCGCCACCCCCATGAACGCGGGCACGAGCGTCAGCGCCGCGAGCATCGTGACCGCGACGACCAACGCCGACGCGGCGCCCAGCGCCCCGACGAACGGCACGCCGGAGACGTAGAGCCCCAGGATCGCCACGACCACGGTGCTGCCGGCCACCACGATCGCCGCGCCGGACGTACCTTCGGCCCGCGTGACGGACTCCTCGACCCCCATTCCCGAGTCGATCTGCTCCCGGTGCCGGGCGACGAGGAAGAGCCCGTAGTCGACGGCGACTCCCAGGCCGAGCAGGGTTGCCACCGTCGCGGCGGTGGTCGGCAGGTTTGTGGCGGCCGCGAGCAGGCCGACCAGGGACAGCCCGGTGACGACGCTGAAGATGGCGGACAGCAAGGGGATCGCCGCGGCGATGAGTGCCCCGAACATCCCGATCAGCAGCAGGAGCGCGCACGAGAGCCCGATGATCTCCGACGTCAGGTCGTCGGGTTCCTGCCCGATCTGGCCCGCGCCGGTGCCGTACTCCACCTCGAGACCGGCGGACCGGGCCGGCTGCACGGCTGTGTTCAGCTTGTCCAGGTATCCCGTGTCGAGGGTCGCCGGCACGACATTGAAAGACAGCGTCCCGTAGGCGATGGTGCCGTCCTTCGAGACCAGGGTGGAGTTGGAGGAGGCGAACGGGCTCACCGCGCTCATGACGTGCGGGAGCTTGCTCGCGTTGCTCACGGCCTGGTTCACCGCGGTGGTCTGCTCGGCCACCGTGCCATGATGTGAGTGGAATACCAGTTGCCCGGAGTTTCCGCTTTGGGACGGAAAGTCAGACTGAAGGCGCGACAGCCCCTGCGCCGATTGGCTCCCCGGCACGTTGTAGTCGTTGACGTAGTTCCCGCCGAAGTTGTTCCGGAGGAGCACGGCCGCGCCCAGGATGACCAGCCAGCCGACGATCACCAGCCAGTGCCGGCGTACGGCGAACCGTCCGAGTCGTTCGAGCAGCGCGTTCATTCCGCGACCCCCCCGAGCCGAGCACGCCGGGCCCCGTCCTCATGGAGCGTAGCTGCACCGGACGGCGCTGAGCGGGGAAACGGCGGCTACGGCTGTCGACCCACGCCAATCTGGGTAGGCCAGTCTGGGTAGAGGACAGTGGACGACGATCCGCGACCGGAGAGGGAGGGTCCGTGCCGAATCGGCTGGCCGATGCGACGAGTCCGTACCTGCTACAGCACAAGGACAACCCCGTCGACTGGAGGCAGTGGGGCGACGACGCGTTCGAGGAGGCTCGGCGGCGTGACACACCGGTCCTGTTGTCGATCGGCTACGCCGCCTGTCACTGGTGCCATGTCATGGCCCACGAGTCGTTCGAGGACGCCGCGACCGCGGAGGCGATGAACTCCGACTTCGTCTGCATCAAGGTCGACCGGGAGGAGCGGCCGGACGTCGACGCGGTCTACATGGAGGCGACGCAGGCGATGACCGGCCAGGGCGGGTGGCCGATGACCGTCTTCGCCACCCCCGAGGGCGAGCCGTTCTTCTGCGGCACCTACTTCCCGCCTCGTCCGCGGCCGGGGATGCCCTCGTTCCCGCAGCTGCTGGGGGCGGTCGCTGAGGCATGGCGCGAACGTCGCGACGAGCTCCTCGCGGTCGGCCAGCAGGTCGTCTCGCAGCTCGACACGAGCGACCGCGTGCCGAGCGGTCCCACTCTCGACGCCGCCGCCCTCGAGACGGCGACACGCGAGCTGACGACGGCGTACGACGAGGAGAACGGCGGCTTCGGCTCCGCGCCGAAGTTCCCGCCGTCGATGGTGCTGGAGTTCCTGCTCCGCCACGCCGCGCGTACCGGCGACGACGGCGCCCTGCGCATGGTGGAGGGCACCGCGGCGGCGATGGCCCGCGGCGGGATGTACGACCAGCTCGCCGGTGGCTTCGCCCGGTACGCCGTCGACGCCGGCTGGGTCGTCCCGCATTTCGAGAAGATGCTCTACGACAACGCGTTGTTGCTGCGGGTCTACCTGCATCTGTGGCGACAGACCGGTTCGGCGCTGGCGCGCCGGGTCGCGACCGAGACCGCAGACTTCCTGGTCCGCGACATGCGCACCCCCGAGGGCGGGTTCGCCTCGGCGCTCGACGCCGACACCGACGGGGTGGAGGGCGCGACCTACGTGTGGACGCCCGAGCAGCTCGTCGACGTGCTCGGTGACGACGACGGCCGGTGGGCCGCCGACCTGCTCACCGTGACTGACCGGGGGACCTTCGAGCACGGCAGTTCGACCCTGCAGCTGCGCACCGACCCGACCGACGCTGATCGGTGGCAGGCGATCCGCAAGACGCTCGCGGCCGCCCGCGCCGCCCGCCCCCAGCCGTCGTGCGACGACAAGGTCGTTACCGCATGGAACGGCCTGGCCGTCGCCGCGCTTGCCGAGGCCGGCGTGCTGTTGGAGGATCCGGCCTACCTGGCGGCGGCCGAGGATGCGGCGGAGTTGCTGCTCCGGCTGCACCTGGTCGACGGTCGGTTGCGGCGCACCTCGCGGGCCGGCCGGGCCGGCCCCGGCGCCGGGGTGCTCGAGGACTACGGCGACGTCGCGGACGGCCTGCTCGCGCTGCACCAGGCCACCGGCTCGGGCCGCTGGCTCGCGGCCGCCGGCGACCTCCTGGAGGTTGCCCTGGCCCGCTTCGCCGCCGACGAGGGCGGTTTCTGGGACACCGCCGACGATGCCGAGGGGCTGGTCCGCCGGCCGCGTGACCCGACCGATGGCGCGACACCGTCCGGGAGCTCGGCGCTGGCCGGCGCGTTGCTCGGCCACGCCGCCCTCACCGGCTCGGTGCGGCACCGCGAGGCGGCCGAGGCGGCCGTCGCCCGGTCCTCGACGCTGGTGGGCCGGTTCCCGCGCGCGGTCGGGTGGCTCGCGGCGGTGGGCGAGGCGCTGCAGGCCGGACCGGCCGAGGTGGCGGTGGTCGGCGACGTCGCCGCCCGCGCGGAACTCGAACGCGCCGCCCGGATGGGTGCCGCGCCCGGGACCGTGGTGGTCGCCGGCGCGTCCGACCAGTCGGGTACGCCGTTGCTCGCCGGGCGCCCGCTCGTCGACGGCCAGCCCGCGGCCTACGTCTGCCGGGGCTTCGTCTGCGACGCCCCGGTGACCGATCCGGCGGTGTTGCGCCGGAGTCTGCTCGCCCGCGCCGAAGGCTGAGCTCGGACCGTCAGTCGAACGCCGCGGCGAGGAGCGACTCGGCGGTCGGTGCTTCTGCCGGGACGGCGTGCAGGAAGCCCTGACCGCGGGAACAGCCCATCGCGAGCAGTCGCTCCCACTGGTCGGCGGTCTCCACGCCCTCGGCGACGACCTCGCACCCGACCGCCCGGCCCAGCCGGAGGAGGGCGTCGACGATTGCGGTGTCGGCGAGGTCCGTGCCGATCCCCGACACGAACGACCGGTCCACCTTCAGCACCTGCGCGGGCAGCCGGGTGAGAAACGTCAACGGCGCGTAACCGGTCCCGAAGTCGTCCACCGCGACCAGAACGCCGAGCGACCGGAGCGCGACCAGCTCGCCCCGCACCGACGGCGTCAGCTCCAGCATGTGCGACTCCGTCAGCTCGAGGCAGAGCTGCTCCGGCGGCAGCCCGGTCTCGTCCAGCACCCGACGTAGCGTGGCGACGAAGTCCGGTCGCCCGAGTTGGCTGGCGCTGATGTTGACGCACGTCCGCAGTGAGCGATCGGGCCAGCGGCGCAGCCACTGCGCTCCCTGTCGGCACGCCTGGTCGAGGACCCAGCCACCCAGCGGGACGACGAGCCCGGCCGCTTCGGCGACGTCGAGGAACTCGGTCGGGCCGAGCAGGCCGCGGGTCGGGTGCTGCCAGCGCACCAACGCCTCGACGGCGCGCGGAACCCGGTTGGCGTCGACGATGAGTTGGTAGTGCACCCGCAGTTCGCCGTTGGCGATGGCGTGGGTGAGCTCGGCCTCCAGACGCACCTGTCGCTCGGCCAGCGCCTCGAGTTCGTCGTCGACCAACTCGTAGCGCGCCCGGCCGTTGCGCTTGGCGCGGTACATGGCCGCATCGGCGACCCGGAGGACCTCCTCCGGCCGGCGGTCGAGCTTGTCGACCAGGGCGATGCCGATCGAGGCCGACAGATGGATCTGGTGGTCGGCCACCTGGATCGGCCGGCCGAGCGACTCCTGGATCCGCACGGCGACGCTCGTCGCGTTACTGACGTCGTGCAGGGACTCGCACAGCACGACGAACTCGTCGCCGCCGAGCCGTGCCGCGGTGTCGGTGAGTCGCAGGCAGCCGGTGATCCGATGCGCCACTTCCGCCAAGAGGTCGTCGCCGACGTCGTGGCCGAGCGAGTCGTTGATGCGTTTGAAGTTGTCGAGGTCGCAGAACAGTACGGCGATGCGGTCGCCGGTGACCGCCGCACGCAGTTGCGCCCTGCGCAGCCGGTCGAGCAACAGCACCCGGTTGGGCAGGTCGGTGAGGCTGTCGTGCAGCGCGGCGTGCGAGAGCCGGCTCTCCACCACCTTGCGGGCGGTGACGTCCTGCAGATAGACCACCAGCATGCTGCCCGCCGTCTGGTCCATCCGGACGGCGCTGACCGACACCCAGACCGCGTCGCCGTCCGGCTTGAGCAGCCGCAGCTCGCCTCGGCTGATGCCGTCGCCGCGGACCAGCTCGTCGTAGATGCTCCGCGGGATCGCGGCGTCCTCGTCGACGATGTAGTCACCCGGCTGCCATGCCTCGAGCTCGGATCTGCTGCGACCCAACATCGTGCAGGCGGCACCGTTCACCGCGAGTACCCGGGGCTCGGTCGACATCAAGGCGATGCCCATCGGGGCGAACTCGAACAGATCGCGGAAGCGCTGTTCGCTCTCCCGCAGGGCGTTTTCCACCTGCCGGGATCCGGTGACGTCCTCGCTGACCAGGAGCACGCCGGTGATGGCCCCGTCGTCCTCGCGGACCGGCGCCGTCCGGCTGCGGTAGAGGGTCGAGTCGTTCTCGCCCGGACTGTCGAAGACGCGCACCACACCGCGGAGTGCAGCGGCCAGATGCGGGGCGACCCGTGCGTATCGCTCCGCCGAGATGACCTCGTGCAGCGGCCGGCCCTCGATGTCACCGGCGGCGAGCCCCTCCCGTCCGAGCGCCAGGCCCTCGGCGCCGACGACGGTGAGGTCGCGGTCGAACCGCAGGATCGCGGCGTCGGGCATGCTTCGGGCGAGCTGCCGGTACAGCAGGTCGCTGCGGCGTACGGCGCCCGCCTCGTCGGGCGCCTGCTCCTGGGCCTGCACCAGCCGGCTGTAGGGCCGGTCGTCGGGGGTGCGCAGGGTCAGCACGGATACCGCGGCGGTGATCTGCGCACCGTCCGGCCGCACGACGTGCGCGGTCGTATGGACCTCGTCGACGCCGGCCGGGTCGGCCGGCACGGGAAGCAGATCGACCCACTGCCGGCCCATGACATCGGCGATGGTGCGGCCGACCAGTGCCGCGAATGCCGGGTTTGCCTGGACCACCGTGCCAGCGAGGTCGGCGACTGCCACACCGGTGACGGCCTTGAGGAAGAACTCGTCGACCGCCCGGTGCACCTCGGCCGCAGTTGGCTCGGCGGGCCTGCGTGACACCGATGTCGTCTCGGCCACGCGCGATCCCCCTTCGACGCTGGCGCGATGCTACGCCCGGGCACCGCGCCCCGCAGACGCCGGGCGGGCCGTCGGTCAGTGCAGCGGAACTGTGGTGACGTAGAGCGCCAGGCACACCGCGACGTAGTGGCAGAGTGCCGCCACGATGGTGCAGAGGTGGAAGACCTCGTGGTAGCCGAACACCGACGGTGCCGGATCGGGGCGGCGGGTCGCGTAGACGATCGCCCCGAAGGTGTAGATGAGGCCGCCGATGACCAGCAGCAGGAGGGAGGCGAGGCCGGCCTGGCGCAGCATCGCGGGAAGCACGAAGACGGCCACCCAGCCGAGGGCGAGATAAGGCGGCACGGTCACCCAGCGGGGGGCCGTGATCCACGCCTGCTTGAGCACGATGCCGCCGAGGGCACCGAGCCAGACCACCGCGAGGATGACCTCGCCGAACTCGCGGGGCAGCACGAGGAGCGCGAAGGGCGTGTAGGTCCCCGCGATGAACACGAAGATCATCGAGTGGTCGAGGCGCTTCATCACCGAGCGCCCGTGCGCATCCCAGTTACGCCGGTGATAGAGCGCGCTGGTCCCGAACAACAGCGAGACGGTGACCGCGTAGATCGATGCGCCGACCACGGCCCGTTCGCTGCTGAAGGCGGCCAGCGAGATCAGGACGGCGCCGGTCGCGAACGATACGACGAACGCCCAGAAGTGCAGCCAGCCGCGCCACCGCGGCTTGACGGGAAGCCCCGTGCGAACAACCGCCCCGGTGAGCCCGCTCATAGGGCATAAGTTACGGCAGGCCGGTCGGTCGGGCTACCGAGCCTGCCGGGCGACCGGGCGGGCGGCGCGTAGTCTCACTGCCTGTGAGCGTCGCGGACATCGTGTATTCGGTCTACGAACGACGTCTCATGCACCAACTGGCGGGCGCGCCCCGCCCCGGGCACGTCGGGGTGATCCTCGACGGCAACCGGCGATGGGCCCGCGCGTCCGGCCGCGACGATGTGAGCCAGGGCTACCGGCGCGGCGCGGAGAAGATCGAGGAAGTGCTCGGCTGGTGCGCCGAGTCCGGCGTCGGAGTCGTGACGCTCTGGCTGCTGTCCACCGACAACCTGGTCCGATCCACCGACGAGCTCGATCCGCTCCTGCGCATCATCGAGGACGTGGTCGACGACCTGGCGGCGCCCGGCAAGACGTGGCAGCTCTCGGTCGTCGGCGCGCTCGACCTGCTCCCTGCCCCCTCCGCCACCGTCCTCAAAGCCGCGACCGAGCGTACGTCGGGCCGGACCGGAGTCCGCGTCAACGTCGCGGTCGGCTACGGCGGGCGGCGGGAGATCGCCGACGCCGTGCGGTCGCTGCTGCACGAGCACGCATCGCTCGGCACGTCCATCGAGGAGCTCGCCGAGATCCTCGACGTCGACCACATCGCCGAGCACCTCTACACCCGCGGGCAGCCCGATCCGGACCTGGTCATCCGCACCAGCGGCGAGCAGCGGCTGTCCGGGTTCCTGCTGTGGCAGAGCGCGCACTCGGAGTTCTACTTCTGCGACGCCTACTGGCCGGACTTCCGCCGGGTCGATTTCCTGCGCGCCCTGCGCGACTACGCCGCCAGGCATCGCCGCTACGGCGCCTGACAGACTGGCCGGCATGGACGTCGCCCGCGAGTACGTCGCGCTCGGCCTGCGCTTCGACCGGCTCGAACGCGGTTTCGTCGACGCCTATACCGGTGCACCGGAGGTGCGCAGGCAGGTGGAGAACGAACCGCCGCCCGAGCCGACCGCGCTCGTCCGCCGGGCCCGCGAACTGCTCGCCGAGCTGCCGACCTCAGGGTTGCCGGCCGAGCGCATCGCGTTCCTGTCCGGTCAGCTCGCCGGACTGGAATGCAGCGCCCGCCGGTTCGCCGGCGAGGAGGTGGGGTTCGTCGATGAGGTCGATGCCTACTTCCAGGTCCGACCCGAACCCGGCGACCCGGCTCGTTACGCCGAGGCGCATCGCGCGCTTGACGACGTTCTGCCGGGCAGTGGCGACCTGGCGGCCCGGTACGCGGACTACCGGCGCCGGGGGGAGTGCCCGCCCGAGCGCCTCGGTGTCGCCGTCCACGCCCTGTCCAGCGCGTTGCGGGACCGGGCCCGGGCGGCCTACGGGCTCCCCGAGGAGGAGACGGTCGACTACCAGATCGTCACCGACGAGCCGTGGAGCGGCTTCAACTACTACCTCGGGGACTACAAGTCCCGGGTCGCGATCAACGCGGATCTGCCCCACCGGCTGATGCAGCTTCCGCACCTCGTGGCGCACGAGTCCTACCCCGGGCACCACACCGAGCACTGCCGCAAGGAACGCGGCCTGGTCGAGCGCGACCGTCACGTCGAGCACACCGTCTTCCTCGTCAACACCCCGGAATGCCTGATGGCCGAGGGACTCGCCGACCTCGGCGTGCATGTCAGCGTCGGGGACGGGTGGGGAAAGTGGGCGGCGGAGATCTTCGGCGACCTCGGGCTCGTCGTCGACGGGGAGGTCGCCGAGCGGGTCGCGGCGGCGGCCGCCGGCCTCGACGCCGTACGCCAGGATGCCGCGCTGATGCTGCACGACCGTGGCGCCGGCTCCGACGATGTGGTCGCCTACCTGCAGCGGTGGCTGCTGATCCCGGCCGACCGGGCCCGGCAGATGTTGCGGTTCCTGTCCCACCCGTTGTGGCGCGCCTACACCTCGACCTACGTCGAGGGCTACCGGCTGCTCTCGTCCTGGCTCGATGCCCGACCGGTCGGCGAGGCCGTCACCGACAGGTTCCGGCGGCTGCTCGACGAACCGCTCACCCCGGCCCGGGTGGCGGCCGACCTTCGCCCGTGATCGAGCATCGCGAGCCGATCGGCGCGGAGCCGGTCCTGCTTCCCGACCGTTGGCCGTCCGCGTGGCCGACGCTCTACCCCATCGTCCGCGACCGGGCGGTGTTCGTCGCCGTGGTCGCGCTGCTGACGGGAGTGGGGTTGGCGTTCGCCGGCGACCCGTCCGCCCAGTGGTGGGCGATCGCGCTGCCGGTCCTGCTGCTCATCGGTCCGCTGTGGCGGGTGGCCCGGACGCCGGCCCGGATGGATCGCGCGGTGCGCACCGGCCGGGTCCGCGTGACTCCCGGCCGGCTGGTCGTGGGCGACACCCGGTCCGGCCTCGTCCTGTCCACCGCCGACGGCCCGGTGCCGGTGCCGGCCGGCCCGGTGTCGCGCACCTTGTCCGTCCAGGTCGGCGTCCGCGTGGTGCTGGTGGCCCGCCGCAGACCACGCGCAGGTGGCGCGCTGGTGGACGAGGACGGAACGGTTGCCTACCTGCGCAGGGTGTCGCTGGCCTCGGCGGCGGGATAGCGCAACCAGGCCCCCGCAGGCTGGCGTGTCGCGACCGACCGGCGTCGGTGCACGTCGATAGCGTCAAGGTCGGCGGTCCGGATCCGACAGCCGGGCGCCAGGGGGAGGGCCCGTGCCAACTCGTCGTACCTACGTCCTGGACACCAGTGTCCTGCTGTCCGACCCGTTCGCGCTGCACCGCTTCGCCGAGCACGACGTCGTGCTTCCGCTCGTGGTGATCGGCGAGCTGGAAGGCAAGCGGCACCACCCGGAGCTGGGCTGGTTCGCCCGGCAGGCGCTGCGTCTGCTCGACGACCTGCGGCTGCGACACGGTCGACTCGACGCGCCGGTGCCGGTGGCCGACGGACGAGGCACGCTGCACGTGGAGCTCAACCACAGCGATCCGGCGCTGCTGCCGGCCGGGTTCCGCACCGAGACCAACGACGCCCGGATCCTCGCGGTCGCGCTGAACCTCGCCGCCGAGGACCGCGACGTGGTCCTCGTCAGCAAGGACATGCCGCTGCGGGTCACGGCCGCCTCGGTCGGGGTCGCGGCCGAGGAGTACCGCGCCCATCTCGCGGTCGATGCCGGCTGGACCGGAATGGCCGAGGTCGACGTGGCACCGGTTGAGCTCGACCGGCTCTACGCCGGCGAGGCGGTCGAGATCGCGGGCGCCGCCGAGCTGCCCTGCCACACCGGTCTGGTGCTGGCCTCCGGGCAGGGCTCGGCACTCGGCCGGGTCACCCCGGACAAGGCGGTGACGCTGGTCCGGGGCGACCGGGAGGCCTTCGGCGTACACGGACGGTCGGCCGAGCAGCGGATCGCGCTCGACCTGCTCCTCGACCCATCCGTCGGCATCGTGTCGATGGGCGGCCGGGCCGGCACCGGCAAGTCGGCGCTGGCCCTCGCGGCGGGGCTGGAGACCGTCGTCGAACGCCGCCAGCACAAGCGGGTCATCGTCTTCCGCCCGCTCTACGCCGTGGGCGGGCAGCAGCTCGGCTACCTGCCCGGGAGCGAGGGCGAGAAGATGGCGCCCTGGGCGCAGGCGGTCTTCGACACCCTCGGCGCGCTGGTAGGCCAGGACGTGATCGACGAGGTGCTCGGCCGCAACATGCTCGAGGTGCTCCCGCTGACCCACATCCGCGGCCGGTCGCTGCACGACGCGTTCGTCGTCGTGGACGAGGCGCAGTCACTCGAGCGTGGAGTGCTGCTGACCGTGCTGTCCCGGATCGGCGCCGGCTCGCGGGTCGTGCTCACCCACGACGTCGCCCAGCGGGACAACCTGCGGGTCGGCCGGCACGACGGGGTGGCCGCGGTGATCGAGGCGCTCAAGGGCCACCCGTTGTTCGCCCACGTGACCCTGACCCGCTCGGAGCGGTCTCCGATCGCGGCGCTGGTCACCGAGATGCTGGAGGATCTCCCGCTGTAACCGCGGGCGTCGCTCAGGTCATGTTCTGCAGGAAGCCGAGCATGTCCTCGGCGTGCTCCTCCTCGGTCGCGAGGAGGCCCTCGAAGACCCGCCGGGTCGTCGGGTCGCCATCCCCGAGCCAGCCGATGATCTCGGTGTAGGACGCGATCGCCACCCGCTCGGCGACCAGATTCTCCTTGACCATGTCGAGCAGTGCCTCGGCGGTCTGATACTCCGAGTGCGACCGCGAGGTGAGCGTGTCCGGGTTGAGGTCCGGCACCCCGCCCAGCTGGTTGATCCGTTCGCAGAGCTGGTCGGCGTGGTTCTGTTCCTCGCCGGCGTGCTGCAGGAACTCCGCAGCGACCGGTTCGGCGTTGAGGCCGGTCGCCGCGTAGTAGTGCTGCTTGTAGCGCAGCACGCAGACCAGTTCGGTGGCGAGCGCGTCCTGCAGCACCGACAGGACCCGCTCGAGGTCCGCGCCGTAGTTGGCGGTGACCGGGCCCTTCTCGATCTCCTCGCGGGCCCGGGCGCGCAGGGTCTGGACGTCGGTCAGAAAGTCACCCATGAGTAGTCCCCTCGGTCGTGGTGCCTTGTGTCCGTTCCTGCTGTGATCAGTCCTGGATCGGCCGGGTCATCGCCAGGACATCGAGCGCGGCGTCGAGCTGTTCCTTGGTCAGCTCGCCGCGGTCGAGGTATCCACGGTCGAGGACGACCTGCCGGATCGTCCTCTGCTCGGCCAGCGACTGCTTGGCGACCTTGGCCGCCTCGTCGTAGCCGATGTAGTGGGTCAGCGGGGTGACGATGGACGGGGAGGACTCCGCGTAGGTCCGGCAGCGGTCGACGTCGGCGGTGATGCCCGCGACGGTCCGGTCCGCGAGCAGCCGCGAGATGTTGGCGAGCAGCCGGATCGACTCGAGCAGGTTGCGCGCGATCACCGGCAGCATGACGTTGAGCTCGAGGTTGCCCGCCGATCCGCCGAAGGCGACCGCGGCGTCGTTGCCGATCACCTGGGCGACCACCTGGCAGACCGCCTCGGGAATGACCGGGTTGACCTTCCCGGGCATGATCGACGAACCCGGCTGCAGGTCGGGCAGGTGGATCTCGGCCAGCCCGGTGCGCGGCCCGGAGGACATCCAGCGGATGTCGTTGGCGATCTTGTTGAGGCCGACCGCGATCGTGCGGAGTACGCCGCTGGCTTCGACCAGGGCGTCCATGCCGCCCTGCGCCTCGAAGTGGTCGCGGGCCTCGGACAGCGGCAGGTCGAGGTTCTGGGCGAGCCGGAGGACCACGCGGCCGCCGAAGCCGGCCGGGGCGTTGATGCCGGTGCCCACCGCCGTACCTCCGAGCGGGAGCTCGCCGACCCGGGGGAGCACGGACTGCAGGCGTTCGACGCCCATGCGCATCGCCGCCGCGTAGCCGCCGAACTCCTGGCCGAGGGTGACCGGGGTCGCATCCATCAGGTGGGTGCGGCCCGCCTTGACCACGCCCGCGAACTCCCGGGCCTTCGCCTCCAGCGTCTCGGCGAGGTGGTCCAGCGACGGGATCAGGCTGCGCACGATCCCCTCGGTCGCGGCGAGGTGGATGGCGGACGGGAACTGGTCGTTGGAGGAGAGCGGCGCGTTGACGTCGTCGTTGGGGTGGACCGCCGTCTCGAGGCGCTCGGCGGCGAGCGTGGCCAGCACCTCGTTGGCGTTCATGTTCGAGCTGGTGCCGGATCCGGTCTGGAAGACGTCGATCGGGAAGTGCTCGTCCCATGCTCCGGTGACGACGTCGTCAGCCGCGTCGGCGATCGCCTGGGCGAGGGTCGGGTCGATCAGGCCCAGCTCGGCCCGGACCCGCACCGACGCTCCCTTGATCTGCGCCAGCGCCGAGATCAGCGCGGCGTCGATCGACAACCCGGATACGGGGAAGTTCTCCACCGCCCGCTGGGTCTGTGCCCGCCATTTCGCCGTCGCCGGCACCCGGACATCGCCCATGGAGTCGTGCTCGATGCGGAACTCCGGGTCGGACACTGTCCACTCCTCGGCGTGTGGGGGCTGTTGGTTACTCTCCGCCGATGCTAGCCAGCCCGGCCGGGGTTCAGCCGTGCCGGTCGAAGTCGACCGCGCTGTAGGCCCGCAGCTTGGTCAGCGAGTGGGAGCTGTCGATGAGCCGGATGGTGCCGCTCTTCGAGCGCATCACGATCGAGTGGGTCTGGGCGCCGCCGTGGCGGTAGCGCACGCCCTGCAGCAGTTCGCCGTCGGTGATCCCGGTGGCGACGAAGAACACGTTGTCACTGCGGACGAGATCGCGGGTCGTCAGGACCTGGTCGAGGTCGTGGCCGGCGGCGATGGCCTTGGCCCGCTCCTCGTCGTCGCGCGGCCAGAGGCGTCCCTGCAGTACGCCGCCGAGGCAGGTCATCGCGGCCGCGGCGATGATGCCCTCCGGCGTACCGCCGATGCCGAGCAGCAGGTCGACCCCGGTCGTCTCCCGGGCCGCCATGATCGCCCCGGCCACGTCGCCGTCGGACATGAAGGTGATCCGGGCACCGGCGGCCCGAACCTGCTGGACGAGGTCCTCGTGCCGGGGCCGGTCCAGGACGCATACGGTGACGTCCTCGACATCCAGTCCCTTGGCCTTGGCGACCCGCCGGATGTTCTCCCCGGGCGGCGCGGTGATGTCGACCACATCGGCGGCCTCGGGGCCGGTGGCCAGCTTTTCCATGTAGAAGACCGCCGACGGGTCATACATCGTGCCCCGCTCGGCGACCGCCAGGACGGACACCGCATTGGGCATCCCCTTGGCCATCAGCGTGGTGCCGTCGATCGGGTCGACGGCGACGTCGCATTCGGCGCCGGTGCCGTCACCGACCTCCTCGCCGTTGAAGAGCATCGGCGCTTCGTCCTTCTCGCCCTCGCCGATGACCACGGTGCCGCGCATGGCGACCGTGCCGATCAGGGCCCGCATCGCGTCGACGGCCGCGCCGTCGCCGCCGTTCTTGTCGCCGCGGCCGACCCACCGGCCGGCGGCCATGGCGGCGGCTTCGGTCGCCCGGACCAGCTCCAACGCGAGGTTTCGGTCGGGCGCTTCGTGGCGTACGGCGAGCTCGGCAGGTACCTCGGTCATCGTCACTCCCGTGGCCTCACGTCGGCGGGGGGTCTCCTCGATCCTTGCAGAGTCCGGCGGCGGCCGCCGACACCCGTCACCGCGGGTGAACGGCGGCGGAGGGGGTGGGCGAGGATGAGGGGGTGAGTGAGCAGGTGCGGCCGGCGTCCTCGGGTGCCCGCCGGACGGTGGTCAACATGTTCCGGTCGCTGGTGCCGCTGACCGTGCTCATCGTCGTCCTCGTCGTCGTGTTCCAGCCCGGGCACCGGACGAGCACCCCGACCGTGAACCCGGCGCCGGACTTCGGCTACGTCGCCAGCCAGCTGCGGACGGCCGTCCCCAGCCCGCATGGCCTGGCCAAGGGCTGGCGGTCGACCAGCAGTGACGTCGCCTCCGCCGCCCCCGGGCGGGCCGCCGCGTCGGTCGACGTCGGCTACCTGACCCCGGGCGGCAACTTCGCCCGGCTCGTCGAGAGCGGTCGTCCCGCGGCGGCGGTGGTCCGCGCCGAGCTGGGTGCGCCCACCCGGGCCGGGGTGGTCACGATCGCCGGCCGGACCTGGGCGCGCTACCGCACCGACCGGGGCGAACTCGTGCTGGCGGCGACGCTGGGCCGCATCGGCGTGATGATCACCGGAAATGCCTCGCTCGCCGAACAGCGGACGCTGGCCGGCTCGCTGCGCTGAGCGGGCTAATCCGTGCCGGCGTCGGCGGGGCGGTCGCCGTCCCGCTTCGCCAGCGCCTCGTCGAGGGTCGCCCGGGCGCCGTCCAGCCAGCGCTGGCAGATGTCGGCGAGCTCCTCACCGCGCTCCCACAGGGTCAGCGACTCCTCGAGCGTCAGCCCGCCGGACTCGAGGCGGCGTACGACGTCGGCGAGCTCATCGCGGGCCTTCTCATAGCTCGGGCCGGTCTCGGTCACGGGGTTGCCCCGGTGTGGGCCGGGCCGGCCGTCGCGTCGAGCGAGCCGTCGGCGAGGCGGATGGACAGTGCCGCCCCGGGGTCGACAGCGCCGGCGCTGCGCAGCACGGCGCCGTCGGGGCCGTGAACGACGGCATAGCCGCGGTCGAGGGTGGCCGCCGGGCTGAGTGCGCGCACCCGGGACCGGGTGTGGATCAGGTCGGTGGCGGCCGCGTCGAGCCGGTGGCCGAGGCTACGACGGGCCCGGTCCCGCAACCCGTCGAGATCGATCCGGCGCCCGTCGATCAGGTGCGCCGGGTCGGCCAGCACCGGCCGCGCCCGCATGGCGCGCAGCCGCTCGGCCTCCGTGTCGAGCCGGTGCCCGATCGCGCGGCGCAACCGGGCCCGGCGCTCGCCGACCGCCGCGAGTTCGTCCGCGACCGCCGGCACGACCCGCTTGCCGGCGTCGGTCGGCGTGGATGCGCGCAGGTCGGCGACGAGGTCGACCAGCGGGGTGTCGGACTCGTGCCCGATGGCGCTGACGATCGGGGTACGGGCGGCGGCCACCACCCGGCACAGCGCCTCGTCGCTGAACGGGAGCAGGTCCTCCACCGACCCGCCGCCGCGCGCCAGGACGATGACGTCGACCTCGGGGTCGGCGTCGAGGTGGTGGATCGCCGCGATCACCTGCGCCACCGCGGCCGGGCCCTGCACGGCGACGTTCTCGATCCGGAACCGGACCGCCGGCCACCGTCGTACGGCGTTCTCCCGGACGTCGCGCTCGGCGGCGCTGGCCCGGCCGGTGATCAGTCCCACCTGCCGGGGAAGGAACGGGACCGCGCGCTTGCGGTCCCGGTCGAAGAGTCCTTCGGTGGCCAGCGCCCGCTTGAGCCGCTCCAGCCTGGCGAGCAGCTCGCCGACCCCGATCGGCCGGATCTCGCTGGCCCGCAGCGACAGGGTCCCGCGGGAAGGGTAGAAGTCGGGGCGGGCCCGCACGACCACCCGGGCGCCGTCGCGCAGCGTGCCGACCGCGTCGGCCACCTCGCGCGGGCAGGTGACGGTGAGCGAGACCTCAGCTGCGGGGTCGCGCAGCGTCAGGAAGACCGTGCGGGTGCCGGGCCGGTTGGTGAATTGCGTCACCTGCCCCTCGACCCACACCTCACCGAGGCGGGCGATCCAGTCCGCGATCTTGCGGGCGACGGTGCGCACCGGCCACGGTGCCTCGGCGGTGGTCGGGTTGGCCACGTCAGCTGGAGCGGATCGTGTCGAGGCGGTTGCCGAGCATCGTCAGGTACGCCGGCCGGGCCTGATACCGCCGCTCGTAGTCGAGCAGCTGTTCGACCTGCTCGGCGGACAGCCGGCGCAGCCGGGCCCGCAGCTGGGCCAGCCGCAGGTCGTCGTAACCGGGAAGGAACGCCGGGTCGGAGCCGCCCGATGCGCCGGCGACCGGCGGGGTGACCGTCTCGGTGGCGCCCGGTACCGGGAAGTCTTCGGTGGGCGGGAAGTCCTCGGTCGCGGGGAAGTCTTCGGTCGCCGGGAAGGTGGCCTCGCCGGAGAAGTCGCCGACGGCCACCTCGTCCTCGTCGAACCGGGCCCACGGGGGTGGGTCGGCCGGTTCCGGTTGCAGCTGGCTCAGCAGGGCGTCGCCGCGGATCACCAGGTCGGCGTAGTGCTGCTGCGCCTTGAGGGACACCTGCAGGGCGCTGCTGACCGCCAGGACCGGCAGGGCGACGAGTTGACCGGGAAGCCGCCGTGCTTCGTCGATGGTCGCTGCGGCGAGGCCGGCCGCGGCACGCAGCGGGGTCGGTATCGCGGTGCTCATGGGACAAGGGTGCACCATCGCCGCCGGAGCGTCGGGTCAGGTACCGTCGCGGCCCCCGCACCGGGGGCGCCGACGGCGCGCGCACGTACCATCGGGGCATGACCTCGCCGACCCGTCGTGTCCTGCTCGCCAAGCCTCGCGGGTACTGCGCGGGCGTCGATCGTGCGGTTATCGCGGTCGAGCGTGCGCTGGACCTGCACGGCGCTCCCGTCTACGTCCGCAAGCAGATCGTGCACAACCAGCACGTCGTCTCCTCGCTGGAAGGTCGCGGGGCGATCTTCGTCGACGAGACCGACGACGTGCCCGAGGGCGCGACCGTGGTCTTCTCGGCCCACGGCGTCGCCCCGTCGGTTCACGAGGAGGCCGAGCGCCGGCAGCTGCAGACGATCGACGCGACCTGCCCGCTCGTGACGAAGGTGCACGCCGAGGTACGTCGCTTCGCCTCCGCCGACTACGACATCCTGCTCATCGGCCACGCCGGCCACGAGGAGGTCGTCGGGACGATGGGGGAGGCTGCCGACCGGATCCATCTCGTCGACAGTGCCGAGGACGTCGACAACGTCGAGGTCCGTGACCCCGAGCGTGTGGTGTGGCTGTCGCAGACCACCCTCTCGGTCGACGAGACCCTGCAGACGGTGGCCCGGCTGCAGCAGCGGTTCCCGGCGTTGAAGTCCCCACCCAGTGACGACATCTGCTACGCGACGCAGAACCGGCAGAGTGCGGTCAAGCAGATGGCGGCGAACTGCGACGTCGTGATCGTCGTCGGCTCGGCGAACTCCTCCAACTCCGTGCGACTGGTCGAGGTGGCCCTCGAAGCCGGCGCACGGTCGTCCTACCTCGTCGACCACTCCGGCGAGATCGACCCGGCCTGGCTCGACGGCGTAAGCACGGTCGGGGTGACCAGCGGCGCGTCGGTGCCGGAGGTCCTGGTCACCGGGGTGCTCGAGTGGCTCGCCGAGCGGGGCTTCGACGCGATCGACGAGATCAGCGCGGCCGACGAGCGATTGACCTTCGCCCTTCCCCGCGAGCTGCGTGCGCCGTCGCGCACGGCGGCCACCCCGTCCAGCTGACCGGAGTCCGGCCGCGGTTCACTTCCGGTTGAGCAGCCGGATGCCGCCGATCAGCGCGGCGAGGCCGACGGCGATCGCGATGGCCGGGAACCCGTGGGCCAGGTAGTCCATCGTCAGGCCGGTCGCGCTGTGCGCGGTGGTCAACACGTTGACCATCGCCAATGCCAGGCAGATCAGGGGCGGTGCCAGCACGACCCAGAGCAGATCGCCGCGGCGTACCAGGGCGGCGGCGACCGCGGTGCTGACGACGAGGCAGATGGTGAACAGCAGCCGCAGTCCGGGACCGGTGAATACGTCGATGGACCCGGCGATCCCCGACACGACGAATACGAGCAGCGCCGCGACCGGGCCGGCCATCCCGGGGCTCGGCGTAGTCCGTTTCCGCGAGCCGCTGCGCGGCGGTTCCACCTTGGTCGACACACGTGCCTCCGGCCACTCGATGGGTATGACCCAACGTTAGCTGGCCCGGTGGCGCGCCGCGTGCTCGGCCGGAAGAGGGCGCCTCCCTGCGCTCACCCGCCCCCGGCCGTACCGCTCTCGGGCGTCGGGCGACTCTGCGGGGGCGAGTCGGGGAGGGCGATCAGGGCGTCGCTGGCCGAGGCGACCAGCTCGGGGGCCTGCAGCCGGCGCGGCACCGCGGTGATCTGCTCCGCCGCCGCCAACTCGGTGCCGCTGACCTGGAGCTCGGTGAGCTTGCGCGCGCTGACCAGTACGCGGCTCTCCAGCGAGGCGACGGTCTGGTTGTACTGGTCGACCGTCCTGCTCAACTGGCCGCCCATCCGGGCGAAGTGCCCGCCCATGGTCGCGAGCCGGCCGTGCAACTCCTTGCCCAGCTGGTGGATCTTCGCGGCGTTCTCCGCGAGGGCTTCCTGGCGCCACGTGTAGGCGACGGTGCGCAGTAGCGCAATGAGGGTCGACGGTGTCGCGATCACCACGTTGCGCTCGAAGGCGTGCTCGAGCAGCGAGGGATCATGTTCCAGTGCGGCGTTGAGGAACACCTCGGCCGGCACGAACATCACGACGAACTCCGGCGTCGCGTCGAAATGCTTCCAGTACGCCTTGTCGGCGAGCCGGTCGACGTGCTCGCGCATATGCCGGGCATGGGCCCGCAGCCGGGCGGTGCGGGTCGTGTCGTCGCGCGCCTCCATCGCCTCGAGGAAACCGATGAAGGACACCTTGGCGTCGACGACGACGTTCTTGTCGCCGGCGAGGCGGACGACGAGGTCGGGCCGCAGCGCGCCGCCGTCGGCGTTGCTCACGCTTGCCTGGGTGACGAAGTCGCAGTGCTCGACCATCCCGGCGGTGCGGATGATCTGCTCGAGCTGCAGCTCACCCCACCGGCCCCGGATCTGCGGCGCGCGAAGCGCGGTGACGAGCTGGCTGGTCTCCTGCTCGAGGCGTGCGGAGCTCTGCTGCATCGTCAGGACCTGCTCGCGCAGCGCGCGGTAGGAGCCGACCCGCTCGCGCTCCACGGTCTGCATCTGCTCCTCGACCTTGCCGAGGGCATCCCGCAGTGGGCCGACCAGGCTCTCGATCGCCTGCTGGCGCGCGGCCAGGTCACCGTCGGCGACGACGCCGGCCTGCTTCAACCGGGTCTCCGCGAGCGTCATGAACTCCCGCGAGCTGCGGGACAGCGCCTCCTGGGACAGGGTGCTGAACGTGTCCCGGAGCCGCTGCTCGCCCTCCTCGAGACGGGCGATCTGCTCGCCTGCCGCCCGGCGCTCGTGCTCCAGCGTGGCGTCGAGTCGGACAGACTCCGCCTCCGCAGCGCGGGCGCGCTCATCGAGCGCGATCCGCTCCGCCCGCAGCGTCTCGCGATCGGCCCGCAGGGAGTCGCGCTGTGCGGCAGCCGTCCGGGCGGCACCACGACCCAGCGCGAGCCCGGCCACCAGTCCGGCAGCCAGCATCAGCAGGCCGATCAGCACAGTGGTGACGTCCATGAGGAAATGCTGACATCGGACACCGACAGTTTCCGGGATGCCGCGCCGACACCCCCTATTGCAGGAGCTGGGCTCCGGTCGGGCGAATGCGCTGCTCGGAGCGGATCTGCCGACGCCTAGCATCGGTGCCCGTGGCTCTTACCATCGGAATCGTCGGCCTGCCCAATGTGGGCAAGTCGACCCTTTTCAACGCCCTGACCAAGAACGATGTCGTCGCCGCCAACTACCCGTTCGCCACGATCTCGCCCAACGTCGGCGTCGTCGGTGTCCCGGACCCTCGGCTCGACGTACTCGCCAAGCTCTTCGACAGCGCCCGCGTCGTACCGGCGACGGTCTCCTTCGTCGACATCGCCGGCCTGGTGCGGGGGGCCAGCGAGGGCCAGGGCCTCGGTAACCAGTTCCTCGCCCACATCCGCGAAGCCAACGCGATCTGCCAGGTGATCCGCGGTTTCGGCGACCCCGATGTCGCTCACGTCGACGGGAAGGTGTCCCCGAGCGACGACATCGAGACGGTGAACACCGAGCTCGTGCTCGCCGATCTGCAGACCCTGGACAAGGCGATTCCCCGGCTGGAGAAGGAATCTCGGCTGCACAAGGACCGGCGTGCGCTTCTCGAGGCGGCGCAGGAGGCGCGCGAGATCCTCGACTCCGGGCGCACGCTCTTCTCCGCGGGCGTCGACGCGGAGATGCTGCGCGAACTCGGCCTGCTGACGACGAAACCTTTCCTGTATGTCTTCAACGTCGACGAGGGTGAACTCGCCGACTCCGAATACCTCGACCGGCTGCGCGCGATGGTCGCGCCGGCCGAGGCGATCGTTCTCGATGCCAAGACCGAGTCGGAGCTGGTGGAGCTCCCCGATGACGAAGCGGCCGAGCTGCTGGCGGCGGTGGGCCAGGAGGAGGCCGGCTTGCACCAGCTGGTCCGGGTCGGTTTCGCGACCCTCGGGTTGCAGACCTTCCTCACGGCCGGGCCGAAGGAGTCGCGGGCGTGGACCATCCCGGTCGGCGCGACCGCGCCAGAGGCCGCCGGCGTGATCCACACCGACTTCCAGCGCGGATTCATCAAGGCCGAGGTCGTCTCCTACGACGACCTGATCGCCGCAGAGTCCATGAATGCGGCGCGGTCCGCGGGCCGGGTCCGCATGGAGGGCAAGGACTACGTCATGGCCGACGGTGACGTCGTGGAGTTCCGCTTCAACGTCTGACGCCGGTCGCTGCATCGCACCTGCGTGACGGCGAGGCTCGCGCCGACGACCAGACGCGCCCATCCCGGCGTACGGTGGTCAGGAAGCCAGCCAGGCTTCCGCTCAAAGGAGCAGCCATGGCCGATAAATCGCCTCGGCAACACATGTCGAAGAAGACGGGCAAGTCGCTCAAGGAAAAGCGCGCCGAGAAGCACTCGAAGGCAGAGGCCAAGGGCAATACTCAGATCGTGCCACCGACCAACCAACGCACGTAACGCGCGGCCTTCTCTTTAGTCCGGGCGTGCCGCCGCAGCTGCGGTGTTAGCGTCGATGACGTGCTCATGAAGGCGCCGCAGCGGTCCAGGTGGAGTCGTCGCCGGAGCGGACCATCGCGGTCCGGCGGTGGCGGTCGGCACGGGGGTGGCGGCTATCGCGGTGGTCGCGGTGGTGGCGGTCGGCACGGGGGTGGCGGCGATGAGGCCAACCAACCGTCCCCCGAGTACTCGCTATGGCAGTTGGCTCTGGGCTTCGCCCTCCTTCCGCTGGCATTCTTCACCACCTCGGTCGTGATCTTGCTGCTGTCGAAGGGCGGCTGACCCTAGTCGACCGCGCCTACGGCGGCGATGTCGTCGCGGCCGTGCCCGGCATCGACGGCGCGGACGAGTCGTTCCTCGACCGCGCGCATGAGCGGCGGCTGAGTGCCTTCTGCCGCTTCGGTGAGCCGGATGTCCTTGAGCGCGAGTTCGACCGGGAAGCCCGCGGTGTAGTTCCCGTCGGTCATCATTTTCGCCTTCTGTATGGCGTAGGGCATGGCCAACGGGCCGCCGGCCATCACCTCGAGCAGCGCCGATCGCGGGATGCCGAGACGGTCACTGGCGACGAGCGCGTCGGCCATCGCGACGGTCGCCGCGGTCATCCACGTGTTGACCACAAGCTTGAGCCGGCTGGCCTCCTGCCCTGCTCCGACGTGGAGGACACGCTCACCGAGGGCGTCGAGGACGGGTCGCGCGACATCCACCGCAGAACTAGGGCCCGCGACGAGCCAGCTGAGCTTGCCCTCCCGCGCCGGTTGGGTGCTGCCGGACACCGGGGCGTCCAGCATCTGGCGGTGATGCGTGTCGGCAAGGGCGCGCAGCCGGTCCGCCCATTCGGCACCGACGGTCGACGCCTGCACCCACACCGCGTGGTCCGGGGTCGCGTCCAGCATCTGGCCGGCGACCGCATTGACCGCCGTACCGTTGGTCACCATCGTGATGACGACCGACGCATCGGCGACCGCGGAGGCCAGATCGGCGACGACCGTGACGCCGGCATCGGCGAGATGGTCGCGCCGGTCCGGGGTGCGGTCCCAGAGCGTGACGTCGTGGCCGGTGTCCGCCAGGCGGGCAGCCATCGCGGACCCCATGTGTCCCGCGCCGATGATCGTGACATTCATCGTCTTCCTCCTTCTACGGCCGGCTTCCGATCCGTTCCCAGTGTCGGGCGCCAGGTGGCCGGCCGGCGGGTGGTTTGTGCGGCGGCGACGGTCACGCCGGCCAGCAACACCGTGGCCAGCGCGAGCCCGGCCGTCGCGCCGTCGTGCAGGACGAGCTCCGCTCCGGCGACCGCACCGACAAGCATCGTCGCGACGGCGACCAGCCGCCGGGCGAATGCCGGGTTCGGCGTGCCGCTGCGGTGATCGGCGGCGATTCCGGTGAGGGTCATCGTCAGCACGGTCGTCGTGAGGTCCGGGACGGCGAGGCGGCGTACGACGGCGTTCTGCAGGCCGGTGCCGACCGCCAGCACGCCCGCGATCACGTCTCGGGCGATGGGCGACGGCGCGGCTCCGGACGCCGCGGCGAGGAAGAGCCCGGTCGAGACGAGGGCGAGCTCGACTCCGGACCCCGCGGCAAGCAGGACGGCACGGTCGCCGCCGAACCGGTGGATGAACTTTCCGCCGAAGCGGGCGCCGACGAGGAAGCCGGCGAGTCCGGAAAGGGATGCGGCGAGGGAGAACCCGGCCGCCCCGGCGAGCGCGAACCCGACGAACACGATGTTTCCCGTCATATTTGCGACGAAGACCCGGCCCAGCGCGAGAATGCTGACCGCGTCGACGACGCCGGTCAGCAGGGTGAGGCCGAGGAGCAGGGCGGGCAGTGGACCGTGCGCCGGGTCCGCCGTCAGCCGCCGCCACACCGGGCGGACGGTCGTCGATGCTGCGACTGATGCGAGGTGTGTGGTCATGTCTGCTCCTTCGTGGACAGCCCTAGCGTGGGCCGTCACGATTCAGCTGTCCAACAGAAGAATCCGATCGCAGTAAGAACTAGAATTGCTGAATGGAGTTGCGGGCGCTGGAGTACTTCGTCGCGGTCGCCGATGAGCGGCACTTCACCCGTGCGGCCGCGCGGATGCACGTTTCGCAGTCGGGACTGTCGGCGACGATCAGGTCGCTGGAGACCGAACTGCATGCGGCGCTCTTCGAGCGGACCACCCGGCGGGTCCGGCTGACCACGGCCGGGTCGGCCCTCCTCCCGGATGCGCGTCGCGCGCTCGCCGCCGCCCGAGCAGGAGCGGACGCGGTCGACGCCGTGCAAGGTCTGCAGCGCGGAACGGTGGCTGTCGGTGTGATGCAGGAGATGGGCCTGGTCGACCTGCCACGCACCCTTGCGCAGTTTCAGCGCCGCTACCCCGGGATCGAGCTGCGCATCCGCCAGGCGTCCGCCTCGGAGCTGCACCAGCTTCTGGTCGACGGCGCACTCGACCTCGCGGTCGTCTCACCGCCGGAACCCGCCACGGAACACTTGGTGGCGGTCGACCTGTTTCACACGCCAATGGTGCTGGCCTGCCGCTCCGACGACCGCTACGCAAACCGGAAGACCGTCGGTGCCGGCGATCTCACCGGGCGAAGTCTGATCGGCTACCCGCGCGGCTGGGCCATGCGCGGCCTCGCCGACCGGATGATGCGTCGGTCCGGCATGCAGCTGGACATCAACCTCGAGGTCAATGACACCCCCACCCTGCTCGACCTCGTCGAGGCCGGGCTAGGGGTCGCACTGATCGCCGAGGCGATCGCGACACAGCGACGCACTCTGCGTGCGGTCGCGCTCCGCGGCCCGAAGATCGACTGGATCATCAGCGCGGTCGCCGCTGCTCCCGGGCCGACCAATCCGGCCGCCCGTGAGCTGTGGCGACTCATCACCCGGGCCGCACCGGATCGCTGACCGTCGGCGGTTAGCGTGTGATGTGTGACTCTCAACGGCCGCGACGCTGAGGAGGTGGCGCAGAGCCTGGCACGCGAACGGCTCCGGGTCACTGATCACATCGCCGCTCTCCAACGGGACTTCGACGGCGTGGTCGAGGCGTCCGAGTCGTCGAATGCCGACGACGAGCACGACCCGGAGGGTGCCACGATCGCCTTCGAGCGGGCCCAGATCGCCGCCATGCTGGCCAATTCGAAGGCCCGCCTCGACGCCGTCGACCGCGCGATCGAGCGGCTGGATCGTGGAACCTACGGGAGGTGTGACGTGTGCGGCGAGGACATCGCCGCAGAACGACTCACCGCACGCCCTACGGCCACGACATGTGTTCGCTGTATGAGCTGACCTAGGCAGCCGCGTCCCGCCACATCGTGATCACCTCGGGTCCGCCCTGGGGAAGCGTGAACGAGGCGAACACGTCGAACCCGTACCGTGCGTACAGCGCGACGTTGGCCGGGTTGCTGGCCTCGAGGTATGCGGGCATCCGGAACTCGTCAATCCGGCGAAGGTTCTCGGCCAGCAGACCGAGCCCGTATCCATGCCCACGATGCGCGGTCGCGGTTCCCAACAGTGTCAGGTAGAAGTGCGGAACCGCCCGAGGATGCGCGTCATCGAACATCGCCATCGTCTCGATGACGCGCGGAGCATCGGCACCGAGCAGTTCGACGACCATCGGTTCCACCAGCGCTTCCTGCTCGTCGGACAGATCCGTTCCGTCGGGCGGGATCCACACCGACGTGGCGGTGTTTCCCGGGGTCAGCCACACCCACGGGTAGCGCAATGCGCCGTCAACCAGCAGCCCCCACAGCCGCGTGTATTGCGCGGCACGCATCGACGCATCGGGAAAGGCCCAACTCCAGGTCGGGTCGGTATGGAACGCGCCGGTCAGGATCGAAACCACGTCGTCGCGGTCGTCGGCCGTCGCGATATGGGGACCGACGTCGGCTGCGGTCATTGGCCGTCGATCAATGCGAGCACGGACGGAGGTACGTCGATACCGGGCGTCAGGTCGGGGGCGGAGCGGGCCGGACCGGCCGGCTGCCGCCCGAACGGCACGATGCCGGCCCACGCCGGTCCGGTGACGTCGTCGTCGGGATCTTCCGGCCAGCTCGATGACACCTTCACGGTCCATTTCTCGATCGGCATGGACAGCACCAGGGTCGCCGCGAGCTCCCGTGCGGTCGATGCCCGCACCTCACCGTTACGGCCCGGGATGAATTTCTCGGTCAGCGTGGTCAGGCCGCGCTTCTTGTCCCCGCCCGCGAGGGCGACGAAGTGTCCGAACACGGTGGCGCTTCGGTAGGCGAACGACGACTCGAACGTCGAACGCGCGACGATGACCCCGTCGAGTGCGGTGACCGACACGCAGGCGTCCGCACCCGCTGCGAGGGCCGTCATCCACCCGGAGCCCGTGGAGCCATGGATCAGCAGGCGGTCCCCGTCCCGCGCCATCGCGGTCGGGATCACCACGGCGCGATCGGCGGCGATCAGGCCCACCTGCGCGAGGACGACCTCGTCGAGGAGTTGGTCGAGCGCGGACCGGTCGTCCACATAGAGACCGCGGAGTCGGGTCGGGTCAGTCGATTGGCTCCCCATGCTTCCTCATCCCGTCGGCTGCTCCGTGTCCCAGTGTCGCATCGCCGTGCGCTAGCGTCCGGGAATGACCGACGAGCCGACGGGATTCCCCGAGCTGAACGAGGTTCTGCGGCAGCTCGTCTCTGCCGCGCGCGAAGCCGTCTCGGAGAACTTCTGCGGCGCCTACCTGCAGGGTTCGTTCGCCGTCGGTGACGCCGACGTCTACAGCGACGTCGACTTCATGGTCGTGACGCACGATGAAATCGGCACCGAGCAGACCCGGGCGATCGCCGCCCGGCACACGCAGGTCCATGCCGGGCCGATCCCGTGGGCCCAACACCTCGAGGGGTCCTACGTCGAGAAGGCGGCCGTGCGCCGCGTCGACCCCACGCACGCGGGCTGGATCTATTTCGACAATGGCAGCACCCGGCTGGAGCGCTCGGACCACGACAACAACGCCGTGACGCGCTGGACGTTGCGCGAGCACGGGGTGGTGCTGGCCGGACCGGATCCGAAGACGCTCGTCGATCCGGTGAGTGCGGAGGTCCTCCGGACCGAGGTTCTCGCGACGATCCGGGACTGGGCGGTCGACCTGCGGGCCGACCCCGACGGCATGGACAACGCGTGGCGGCAACCGCACGTCGTCCTGTCCTACTGCCGGACGTTGCACACCCTGGCCGTCGGGCGGGTGACCTCCAAGCCGGACGCCGGCCGGTGGGCGTTGTCGCATCTCGACGCGCGCTGGAATCCGCTGATCCAGCAGGCACTCGACGACCGGCCGGACCCGTGGCTACGAGTCCATCGGCGGGCCCACCCCGGGACGGTCGACGCCACGTGGGCGTTCATTGACGACGTACTCCTGCTCGCCGACGCGTTCGAGTCCGAGGCGGCTAACGCGTCCTGAGGGCGCGCGTCGCCTGCCCGAGCAGCTCGTCGGCGACCGCCGCATCGCCGGCCAGCTCCGCCAACGTGTGTCGCAGCGCCGGCGCGCCGGTGAGAGTGGCGTGCAGATCGACCCAGAGCTGGCGGCAGGACGTCTGATACGTCGGGAGCCACGACGTGGTACCGCCGGCATCGTGGCGCTCCACGTCGATCGGAGCCGCCTCGTCGGGCGGGCCGAACCGGACCCGCCAATGACGCTCGGGGGAGACCAGATCGACCTGCAAACTCGCAGCCACTCCTGGCGACAGCAGCCCGACGAGGTTGACGACCGGTTCGCCGGCGGTGGAATGCAGGACGTAGTGGTCGTCGGATCGGTGCACCACCTCAAGCGATAGCGCTCGATCCAGCAACGGCCGTACGACGGCGAGCTGGTCGAGCAGCACGGCGTACAGGCCGCCCCCCGCCGCCGGTGTGCTGAGGACGCTGTCGAGCAGGCTTGCATCCGCCGCATCGGCTCCGAATTGCCGACGGACCTCGGCCCAGGTGCGATGCCCTGCGTAGGAGGTCTCGACGGCGACGATGGCGTCCGCCTGCGCTGCAAGGTCGGCAGCCGCGACGACATCGGCGAGAGCGACCGGTGCCGGCCTGGTCAGCACGATCGCCCGGCGGCCGGCGTCGATCGCCGCCGTCACCGCCGCCGGCCAGTCGCCGGACCGACCGGAGATCATCGCCACGTCGGCCGGCCCACCGGCAGCCACCCGGAAGTGCCGGGGGAGGCTCGCGAGGGTCGCGTGATGCACCGACGAGACGTCGGGATCGGCCGGATCGAGATCGACCGTGAGCAGCGGTGTCGTCATCGACCCTCCCGGATCAGATCAACGGCGCCGTCGGCGATGGTCAGCGCCAGGGACACGTCGTCGACGGCGTCCTGCACCGGGATGGGCGGCGGTAGCCCCTCGCGGACGATGTCGGCGAGATGTCGCCACTCGGCCTGGTAGCCGTTCTCCGGGTAGCGCCACGAACGGCTCTGGTCGCCGATCCGCACCTGGGCGGTCGCCGATCCGGCGAGGACGAACGACGGCGGGAAATCCGCGTGCAGGCGGCCGTTCGCTCCCCAGGCGTCAAGGCTCCAGTCCGGGCGCCACCGGCCCGGCATCAGCCCGATCAGCTGCGCGACCCGATCGTCGTTGTCGGCCACCGTGACGAGGTAACCGAACGGTTCGAGCACCCGCGCGGACGTCACGCGGCTCAGCTTGGGGATCAGTCGCCGGACCAGCGGGATCGCGTGAATCGCCAGCCCGATGATCCCGCCGCGCAGGCGCTCGAGGTCTGCGTCGAGCTCGACCACCGGGTCGACCGCCGGACCGGCATCGGTCGGCGGCGCCGCCGGTGCGGCCGGAACCGGATCGGTGGCGAGTCCGATCATGTCGTCGTTGGACGGCAGGTAGATCACCGACCGCACGACCGTCGCGTCGGCGCCGGCGTCCTCCCAGTAGTCGCGCGCACCGACCCATCCCGGGTCGTAGGCGTGCATCGCTCCGACGACCAGCGGTACGCCGGCGCCCGTCGTCGAACGCATGACCCGCTGGGCGTCCTCGAGCGAGGTCGCCAGCGGCTTCTCGCAGAGGACCGCCCGCTTGCCGGCGGTGCATGCGGCGGCGACCTGATCGGCGTGGAACTGGTGCGGGCTACAGATCGCCACGATGTCGACGGCCGGGTCGTCCAATACGGCGTCGACGGTCGAGCTGGCCCGGGCGTCGACGCGCTGGGCCACCTCGGCGCACACCCTCGCGTCGACGTCCATCACGTGCACGACCCGCAGCCGGTCGGCCAGACCGGCGATGACCGGCAGGTGGATCGACTGCGTGACCGGTCCGGCACCGAGAATGCCGACGCCGAGCGGCTCGCTCATCGGGCGAGTGCGCCCATCGGATCCCACGCGGGTAGCACGATCGGCTCCTGACTCAGCGCCTGCTGCAGGTCGGCCGGCAGCCGATCCCGGCGGGTCGCCACCTCGAAGACGTACTCGTCGAACCACGAGTCGTTCATCGTGTAGAAGCCCTTGACCCCGCCCTCATCGCCCCAGCTGTTCTCGACCCGCCAACGCCGCGGGGCGCCGTCGTGCACATCGACCCCGGTGAAGAGCATCGCGTGGGTCATCTGGGTCTCGTGATAGGTCAGGCGGGCGGCCTTGTCGAGGTCGAACGGCGTGTCGTAGATCGACGGGTAGTCGAACAGCCGGGCGTCCCAGATGCCGAGGTCACGGCGCATCATCTTGCCGACGTCGCAGCCGAACCACGCCGGCTCACCCGAGACGATCGCCTGCATCGCGACGTCCTTGAGCACCGCCGGCCCGACGTTGAGATACACGACCCGTGGTCCGCCGACGACGTTGCCGAGGAAGTCGACGGTGAAGGTGCGGCCGCGCGGACTGGTCGGACGTGGGTCGTCGACGAGGCAGACGTAGTCGGATACCGGGAGGGTCACGTACTTCGCGGCGAACTCCTGCGGGGTGAGCTCGCCGTCCCGGTGGAATTCGCGGTCCGCGTCGGTCCACTGCCAGGTGAAGCGCTCCGGAGGTGTGCCGAGGTGGATGCACAGGGTGCGGTGGGCGACGGTGAGGATCTCCCGCTTGTAGGCCCGCATCTCGTCGACGGACGACAACCCTCGAAGCGTCCGCGCGCCCTGGCGCAGTACGGAGCGCAGGACGGCGTTCATCCGCGCCGTGCTCGACGAACTCTGGGTCTCGGGCATCGCCGACTTGGGCACCAACCCGTGCTTGGCGACGAGCGCCACGAACATGTTCCACTGCCCGCCGTCACTCGCCACCGAGTCGAGTATGTAGGCCACGGTGCGGTCGTCGACCTCGCGGTCGGCGGTCTCGATGACGGCCTCGAGGAAGTAGTTGGCCCGCTCGAGCTTGTCCCAGAACATGGTGTAGTTCTGGGAGAACTCGAAGTCCTTGAGGTTCAAGGCCTTCATTGCGCCGGGCCGGATCAGGTTGAGCCCGGCGAAGAGCCAGCAGCGACCGCTCTGCTTCTGGTTGGTGACCTTCCAGTCGTCGAGCAGGTGCGACACCGTGTGGTCGGTGCCCATCACGACGTCGCGGTCCAGCGCGATGTCGTCGACGGTCACCTGGGTTACGGCGTTCTGCGTACGCCGGTATGCCGGATCGGCCGCGAATTCCTTCCGCAGCAGCTCGACGTCTGCCCGGCCGAGTGATCCTGGAGCCGTCACGTCAGTGACCTCCCTTTCCGGTGGCGATCTGGCGGATCTGGCCGGCCAGTCGCACGTCGTTGTCGGTGACTCCGCCCGCGGAGTGGGTGACGCAGCTGAAGGTGAGCGTGCGCCAGCGGATGTCGATGTCGGGGTGGTGGTCCATGCCTTCGGCGACCCCGGCCACCTCGTCGACGACGGCGATCGCAGTCGGGAAGTCCGGGAGCTTGACGCTCCAGTGCAGCCCGGCGGTGTCACCGGTCCACCCGTCGAGGGTGGAAAGCGCCGCCCGAACCGCTGCGTCGTCCAACGTCTGCGCCATGAAGATCAGCCTCCGTCCGATGTGCACCACCGTACGGCCTCGGGCCGGAAACGGTGCGTCTGGCAGGTCTGTCATCGTGAACGGGTGCCCGTGGTCCGGACCTCCACGATCGTGGTCGCCCCGCGAGCGGCCGTCTTCGACGCCGCTCGCGATGTCGGCGGCTTCGTCGGCGACCGTCTTCGGCCGATCGCGCCGGGTGTGACCCGGGGTCTGCTTGTGCACGGAGACCGCCTGCTGCTCCGGCCTTCGAGGGGGATCGTCCGGCCGCGTACGTCGATGGCTGTGGCCGAGTGCGTTGCGCCGAGTCAGCTCCTGCTGGAGCTCGAGCGTGGTCCGTGGCGGGTGCTCCGTTATCGCCAGTCCTTCGCCAGTACGGGCGCCGGCACTCTCGTCACGGACGAGTTGGAGTGGCGGAGCCGGGGCGGGGCGCTCGGCGCGGCCGTCGACGCGTTCATCCTCCGCCGCCCGGCACTGCGTCTGCTGCTGGACCGTGGCCGCCGCCTCCGGCGGCTCGCCGGTGGCGACGGTCTCGGCGTCGTCGGCGGGCGGGTCGTGGTCGCGGTGGCGCTGCTCGACGGCGGGCGGTTGCTCGCCGCCCAGCGTTCCTATCCGGCCGGAGACGCCGGCGGCTGGGAGCTGCCCGGCGGAAAGGTCGAGGCGGGGGAGTCGTCCCTCGACGCGCTGCGCCGGGAGTGCCGCGAGGAGCTCGGCATCGAGGTCACCGCCGGTCACCGGGTGGGCGGCGACGTCCCGATCGGCACCGACGGGACGCGGCTGCAGGTGTGGTCGGCGCGGATCCTGTCCGGCCGCCCGACGGCCCGGGAGCACCGCGCGCTGCGCTGGCTCACGGCCGACCAGATCGACGGCACCGACTGGTTGCCGGCCGACCGAGCGCTCGTCCCGGATCTGCGCCGGTTGCTCGAGGGTTCCTGACCGGCGCGATCCGCGCCGGCGGCGGTCAGAGGTTGGGCCGGTCCTCGGGCCCCGGGTGCTCGTAGGACAGCGAGTCCGTGGGTAGGGGCAACTCCGGGCCCTCTCCGAACGGCGAGAGCGCGCCCTGCAGCTCCGAGGTGAACTCCGAGACGTTCATCGTGCCGGCCGCGGCCTGCGCGGCCTGCGCGGCCGGAGCGGGGGCGCGGCGCACCGGTGGCGGCTCCTCGATCGGGGCCGCACCCTCGCGGCGTCCGATCTTGCTCCCCAGCCACACCAGCGGGTCGTACTTGCGGTCAACGACCCGCTCCTTCATCGGGATGAGCGCGTTGTCGGTGATGTGGATGCCTTCGGGGCACACTTCGGTGCAGCACTTCGTGATGTTGCAGAAGCCGAGACCGTGCTCGTCCTGCGCCTGCTTCCGGCGATCCATCTGGTCGAGCGGGTGCATGTCGAGCTCGGCGATCCGCATGAGGTAGCGCGGGCCGGCGAAGGACTCCTTGTTCTCCTCGTGGTCGCGGACCACGTGACACGTGTCCTGACACAGGAAGCACTCGATGCACTTGCGGAACTCCTGTGACCGCTCGACGTCGACCTGCGCCATCCGGTATTCGCCCGGCTTGAGCTCCGGCGGTGGCTGGAACGACGGGATCTGACGCGCCTTCTCGTAGTTGAACGACACGTCGGTCACCAGGTCGCGGATCACCGGGAACGCGCGCAGCGGCGTGACCGTGACGGTCTCCTCCGGCGTGAAGTTGTTCATCCGGCTCATGCACATCAGCCGGGGCCGGCCGTTGATCTCCGCGCTGCACGACCCGCACTTGCCGGCCTTGCAGTTCCACCGGACGGCGAGGTCGGGTGTCTGGGTCGCCTGCAGCCGGTGGATGACGTCGAGGACGACCTCGCCGTCGTTGACCTCGACGGTGAAGTCCTGCAGGCCGCCGCTCTCGGCGTCCCCTCGCCAGATCCGGAACTGGGCCTTGTAGGAGGCCATCAGGCGTCGCTCCCTTCCGGCAGAGCCGAAAGCTCCTCATCGGTCATGTACTTCGACAGCTCGGACCGCTCGAACAACGACAACAGCTCCAGGGGGATCTCGGGTACCGGCTGCTGGTCGACCCGCAGGCGGTCGTCCTCGAGCGAGCAGACGACGTTGACCTTCCGCCACTCCGGCCGCATGTCGGCGTAGTCGTCGCGGGTGTGCCCGCCGCGGCTCTCCTCACGTTCCAGCGCCGCGCGTGCCACGCATTCCGAGGCGGCGAGCATGTTGCGCAGGTCGAGTGCGAGGTGCCAGCCCGGGTTGAACTGCCGGTGGCCTTCGACGCTGAGCCGCCGGGCCCGGTCCTGGAGCTTTTCGAGGCGCTCGAGTGCGTCGCGCATCTCCTCTTCCCGCCGGATGATGCCGACCAGGTCGTTCATGGTCTGCTGCAGTTCCTGGTGCAGCGTGTACGGGTTCTCGCCGCCGTCGGACTCGAACGGAGCCACCGCGGTCTGCTGGGCCGATGCGATCTCCGGGTCGGAGACCTTCGGCCGGTCGTCACCGAGTGATTCGACGTAGGCCGCGGCGCCCAGCCCGGCCCGGCGGCCGAAGACCAGCAGGTCGGACAGCGAGTTGCCGCCCAGCCGGTTGGACCCGTGCATTCCGCCGGAGGCCTCGCCCGCCGCGAAGAGCCCGGGCACCCGGGCGGCCGCCCCGGTGTCCGGGTCGACCTCGACCCCACCCATCACGTAATGGCAGGTCGGGCCGATCTCCATGGGCTCCTTGGTGATGTCGACGTCGGCCAGCTCCTTGAACTGGTGGAACATCGACGGCAGCCGCTTGTGAATGAACTCGGGGGAGCGGCGGGAGGCGATGTCGAGGAAGACGCCGCCGTGCTCGGTGCCCCGCCCTTCCTTCACCTCGGAGTTGATAGCCCGGGCGACCTCGTCGCGCGGCAGCAGCTCGGGGGGCCGCCGGTTGTGGTCCGGGTCCTCGTACCACCGGTCGGCTTCGTCCTCGGTGTCGGCGTACTGCGACCGGAAGACGTCCGGGACGTAGTCGAACATGAAGCGCTTGCCCTCGGCGTTGCGCAACACCCCGCCGTCGCCGCGGACCGACTCGGTCACGAGGATGCCCTTGACCGACGGCGGCCAGATCATGCCCGTGGGGTGGAACTGCACGAACTCCATGTTGATCAGCGTCGAGCCGGCCCGCAGGGCGAGCGCATGGCCGTCGCCGGTGTACTCCCAGGAGTTGCTGGTGACCTTGAAGGACTTGCCGATCCCGCCGGTCGCGATCACCACCGCCGGCGCGTCGAAGACCACGAACCGGCCGCTCTCCCGCCAGTAACCGAAGGCACCGGCCACCCGGTCGCCGTCGTGCAGCAGATCGGTGATCGAGCACTCGGCGAAGACCTTGATCATCGCTTCGGCGTCGCCGCGGTCGCGCTCGTCCTCCTGTTGCAGCGACACGATCTTCTGCTGCATGGTGCGGATGAGCTCGAGCCCGGTGCGGTCGCCGACGTGGGCGAGCCGGGCGTATTCGTGGCCGCCGAAGTTGCGCTGGCTGATCCGGCCGTCCGGGGTGCGGTCGAAAAGCGCGCCGTAGGTCTCGAGCTCCCAGACCCGCTCCGGCGCCTCCTTCGCGTGCAGCTCGGCCATCCGGTAGTTGTTGAGGAACTTGCCGCCGCGCATCGTGTCGCGGAAATGCACCTGCCAGCTGTCGCGCGGGTTGGAGTTGCCCATCGACGCCGCGATGCCGCCCTCGGCCATGACCGTGTGGGCCTTTCCGAACAGCGACTTGCAGATGATCGCGGTCCGCTTGCCCTGCTCACGCGCCTCGATGGCGGCCCGCAGCCCCGATCCGCCCGCGCCGATGATCAGGACGTCGTAGCTCCATCGCTCCAGCTCACTCACGATGTCGCTCCTAGAAGAATCGGGGGTCGCTGATGGTGCCGCTCGCGACCAGCCGTACGTAGACGTCGGTCAGGGTCACGAACACCAGGGAAGCCCACGCGATCTGCTGGTGCTTGCCATTCAGCTTCGAGATCTGGGTCCACATCCAGTATCGGACCGGGTGCTTGGAGAAGTGCTTGATCCGGCCGCCGACCACGTGCCGGCAGGCGTGGCAGGAGAGGTTGTAGAGCCACAGGAGCGCGGCGTTGACGATGAGGACGAGGGTCCCGAAGCCCATGTGGCCCCACTGACCCTGGTGGTTGCGGAAGGCGATCACCGCGTCGTAGGTCAGGAGGGCGTTGAACGCGAGGGTGATGTAGAAGAAGTAGCGGTGCACGTTCTGCAGGACCAGCGGGAACCTGCTCTCGCCGGTGTACTTGCCGTGCGGCTCGGCCACGGCGCAGGCGGGCGGAGCGAACCAGAACGCCCGGTAGTAGGCCTTGCGATAGTAGTAACAGGTGGCCCGCAGCCCGGCCGGGAAGATGATGATGATCAATGCCGGTGTGACCGGCGCGATGCTGGGCAGCCAGTGCCAGCCGCTGCCCGGGACGCAGTTGGCGGTGATGCACGGGGAGTACATCGGGGAGATGTAGGGCTCCCAGAAGTAGTTATTGTTCACGAGCACCGCATAGAGCAGGTAGGCACCGCAGACCGCCAGGATGCCGCCGTTGAGCAGCGGCTGCCGCCACCATTGGTCGGTCCGCAGCGTCCGGACCCCGATCCGGGCCCGGCCCGGGGCGTTGACGCCTGAACCCCCGGACGACGCCCCGGAGGGTTCCGACGTCCTGGTATCGGTGGCCATGGGTCTCCTGTCCTCCTCGATGACGCGGTCAAGCATGCCCCGCGCGTGATCGTCGCGCGCGGCGGGGGTGGCGGCCCTCCGCTCCACTTACCATGGTGTCGTCGGGCGCGGTTCCCGCGCCGTGACGTCCCCCACACCCACTTCTCCCGGGAGCCCACGTGCCCACTCGTGACGATCTGCGCAACGTCGCGATCATCGCCCATGTCGACCACGGCAAGACCACGCTGGTCGACGCGATGTTGTGGCAGTCCGGAGCCTTCCGCGACAACCAGGCGGTGGACGACCGGGTGCTCGACTCGATGGACCTCGAGCGGGAAAAGGGCATCACGATCCTGGCCAAGAACACGGCGGTCCGCTACGCCGTCGACCCGTCACACCCGGTGACGATCAACATCCTGGACACCCCGGGTCACGCCGACTTCGGCGGCGAGGTCGAGCGCGCCTTGTCCATGGTCGACGGGGTTCTGCTTCTCGTCGACGCGAGCGAGGGCCCGCTCCCGCAGACCCGGTTCGTGCTGCGGAAGGCGCTGGCCAAACGGCTGCCGGTGGTGCTGGTGATCAACAAGGTCGACCGGCCGGACGCCCGGATCGGGGCGGTCGTGGACGAGACCTACGAACTGTTCATCGACCTGCTCGACGAGTCTCCGGACGCCTCCGCCCTGGACTTCCCGATCGTCTACTGCGAGGCCCGCAGCGGGAAGGCGTCGAGGAAGCGCCCGGACGACGGCACCTCGCCGGACGCCGAGAACCTCGGCGAGCTCTTCGACGTGATCCTCGACACGGTGCCGGCGCCCTCCTACGACGCCGACGCCCCCTTGCAGGCGCATGTCACCAACCTCGACGCCTCGCCCTATCTGGGCCGGCTCGCCCTGTGCCGGGTTCGCAACGGCCGGATGCGGAAGGGGCAGCAGGTGGCATGGTGCCGCACCGACGGCACGGTGTCCCGGGTCAAGCTGACCGAGATGCTGATGACGCAAGCGCTGGACCGGGTTCCGGTCGACGAGGCCGGCCCGGGCGACATCATCGCCATCGCCGGGATCCCGGACATCACCATCGGCGAGACTCTCGCCGACCCCGACGATCCCCGCCCGCTGCCGGTGATCACCGTCGACGAGCCGTCCCTGTCGATGACCGTCGGCATCAACACCTCGCCGCTGTCCGGCCGGTCCGGCAACAAGCTCACCGCCCGGTTGGTGACCAACCGGCTCGACGCGGAGCTGGTCGGCAACGTCTCGATCCGGGTGCTCCCCACCGAGCGCCCGGACACGTGGGAGGTGCAGGGCCGCGGCGAACTGCAGCTCGCCGTCCTCGTCGAGATCATGCGACGGGAAGGGTTCGAGCTGACCGTCGGCAAGCCGCAGGTCGTCACCCGCACGATCGACGGGACGCTGCACGAGCCGGTGGAGCGGCTGACCATCGACGTACCCGAGGACTATCTCGGTGTCCTGACCCAGTTGCTGGCGCTGCGCAAGGGGCGCCTGGAGCAGATGGTCAACCATGGCACCGGGTGGATCCGGATGGAGTACGTCGTCCCTGCGCGCGGCCTGATCGGCTTCCGGACCGAGTTCCTCACCGAGACGCGGGGCACCGGTCTGTTGCACCACGTCTTCGAGCGTTACGAGCCGTGGGCCGGCGACCTGCGTACCCGGCCGACCGGGTCGCTGGTCGCCGACCGCAGCGGTGCCGTGACGTCGTACGCCCTGTTCAACCTGCAGGAGCGGGGGACGATGTTCGTCGGTCCGACGACCGAGGTGTACGAGGGGATGATTGTCGGCGAGAACGCCCGGGCCGACGACATGGACGTCAACCCCACCAAGGAGAAGAAGCTCACCAATATGCGGTCGTCCACGAGCGAGGAGCTCGAGCGGCTGATTCCGCATCGGGTCCTGTCCCTCGAGCAGGCCCTGGAGTTCTGCCGGGAGGACGAATGTGTCGAGGTGACCCCCGGGATGGTGCGGCTCCGCAAGGTGGTCCTCCCGGCACAGGAGCGGGCGAAGCTGCGCGGCCGTCGGCCCCACGCGGGCTGATCCGTCTGGCGCAAGGGTGATTCGACCGCTCGCAGGCACGCGTCACGGTTGGGTCAAGATCGGGGTCACTGATTGATCACGATGTGGTCTGTCGGTCCGGTACGGGGCCTCGCGCTAGGTACGGTCTCCCCGCAGCCGGCAATCCCGGCGATCCGTCGTGTTCTCTCCGCAAGTGCGGAGATGAGGAGGCCCCCAGTCGTGAGTTTCAGTCGCAAGGGCGCGGTGCTTGTGGCATCGGCCGCCGTGGGCGCGATCGTGCTGTCGGCATGTGCCGGTAATACAGCCAGTTCGCAGAAGAAGAGCAACCAGCTCATCTACGGCGCCGACCAGTTCCCGGCCAACTGGCAGCCCGACATCAGCGCGGGAAACCTGACCGCAACCGCCAACGGCATCGTGCGGATTCTGCCGTCCGCCTTCTACACCAATCCAAAGTTCAAGTACCAGGCGGACTCTGAGTTGCTTTCAGAGACGCCGAAGGTGACCAGCCAGAATCCGTTCACCGTGCAGTACAAGATCAATCCGAAGGCGGTGTGGAGCGACGGCAAGCCGATCAACGCCGACGACTTCATCTTCAACTGGAAGGTCAACAACCCCGACGACACGACCTACGGTGGCAGCGGCAGCAAGCTCGGCGACAATGCCTGCCAAACCATCGCCGGCAACTACAACTTGATCAAGTCGGTGACCGGCAGCGATGGTGGCCACACCGTCACGATGGTCTACAGCACGCCGTTCCCGGACTACCAGAGCCTCTTCTCCACTTTGCTCCCGGCACACCTGTTCATGCAGTCCTCGCCGGCGGCGACGTGCAAGGCCTTCAACACCGGCTGGCCGGCCAACAAGCCGCTGCCGATCTCGGGCGGCCCGTGGAAGATGAGCGCGGTCGACAAGACCAATCAGACCTTCACACTGACGCCCAATGACAAGTACTGGGGCACCAAGCCGAAGCTGTCGAAGCTCATCTACAAGACGGTCGGAACCGACTCCACCTCGTTGGCGCAGGATATGCAGAACAACGAGACCCAGATGATCTACCCCCAGCCGCAGCTCGACCTGATCTCGCTGCTGAAGAAGGTTCCCAACATCACCACGACGACGAGCCTCGGGCTGAGCTTCGAGCACATCGACTTCAACGTCGAGAATCCGTACCTGAAGGACAAGGCGGTGCGACAGGCGATCGCGCTGGCGATCGACCGGAATGCGCTCGTCGCCCGGACCGCCGGTCAGTTCGACAACCGCATCAAGCCTCTGAACAACCGGATCTTCGTCAACAACCAGCCGGGCTACCAGGACAACGCGCCTCCCCAGTACAACAGCCGGAACGTCGCCAAGGCCAAGCAGCTGCTCGAAGGCGCCGGCTACAAGTACCAGGGCAGCTCGCTCACCAAGAACGGCAAGGCCGTCAGCCTGACCATGGGTACGACGACCAACAACGCGCTGCGCAAGGACACCGAGGTCTTCGTTCAGAGCCAGCTGAAGGCAATCGGCATCAACCTGCAGCCCAAGCAGGTGGATGCGGACACGTTCTTCGGCGACTACAAGACCCAGGGCGCCACGGCGGCCGGGGACTGGGATCTGAACCTGTTCGCCTGGGTGGCGACGCCGGCCTTGAGCCAAAACAAGTCGATCTACGCCTGTGCGCCGCACAATTCCCGGGCGCAGGAGCAGCAGAACTACACCCTGGGGTGTGACCCGGCCGTCGACAAGCTGATGAACAAGGCCGTCGTTACTACTGACCCGAGCGCCGCGATCGCGCTCTGGAACCAGGTGGACAAGCTGCTGTGGGGCGACATGTTCACCCTGCCGCTGTATCAGAAGCCCACTGTGATCTCCTACAGCAACAACTACAGCGGGATCTCTGACAATGCGTCCTCGCAGGGCCCGTTGTGGAACTCCGAGACCTGGTCGGTCAAGTAGCAGAATCGACCAAGTCAGGTTCAATGGAACTCTCCGGTGCTCCCGGCGGGGGCTGCCAGCCCCCGCCGGGAGCGCTCACGTACGGTGGACCGACCGCACGGCCACCTACGCGGAGGTAGCCTGATCCCGCGGAGTCGGAAGGTCTGGCAATGTTGCCCTTCATCATCCGGCGACTCGTCGTCGCCGTGCTCGTCCTCATCGTGAGCACCTTCCTGGTCTTCGTGATGGCGGCGAACAGCGGGAATCCCCTCGCGACCCTGCAGACCAGGCAGCCTCCGCCGCCTCCGTCGACCATCAAGGCACTGGAGAACCAGCTCCACCTCAATGAGCCGATTCCGGTGCGCTACGCCTATTGGCTGGGCAACGTCGTGCGCGGCAACTTCGGCAAGGACATCGACGGCAACGCGGTCCGGCCGCAGCTGTTCCAGCGGCTCGGTGTGACCCTCAGGCTCGTCATCCTGGCCAGCCTGCTGGCCCTGGTCCTAGCGGTGATCTCGGGTGTGGTGTCGGCGGTGAAGCAGTACAGCTTCATCGATTACTCAACGACCTTATTCGGGTTCTTACTGATCTCGATCCCGACATTCTGGTTTGCCGGGCTGTTAAAGGACGTCGCGATCCGGGCTAATACCGCGGCCGGCAGCACGATCTTCTCAGTCTCGGGCGAGCAGACACCGGGCTTCAACGGCGGATTCTTCGCAAACCTCTCCGACCGCGCAAGCCACCTCATCCTGCCCACGATCTCGCTGGCACTGCTGAGTTACGCCGCGTGGAGCCGCTATCAGCGCGCCACGATGCTCGACGTACTCAACTCCGACTACATCCGCCTGGCCCGGGCCAAGGGCGTGCCGTGGCGGCGGGTGCTGATCAAGCACGGCCTGCGCACCGCGCTGATCCCGCTCACGACGGTCGTGGCAATCGGGTTCGGCGCGATCATCGGAGGCGCGGTGATCACCGAAACGGTGTTCGACTGGCATGGGATGGGGGAATACCTCATCACGGCCTTGAACCGCACCGACATCAACACCACGTTGGCCTGGCTCCTGGTGGCGGCGGTGGGTGTCGTGTTATTCAATCTCATTGCGGATATCCTCTACGCCGCGCTAGACCCGAGGATCCGCCTTGGCTAGTTGGGCGGCTCGTCTCACCGGAGAAGGATCCGCGTCATGACAAGCACACCGGTCACCCCGGCATCGACGTCGGTCGGGGCGCAGCCCGAGCGCGAATTCACCGTCAAGGCCCGCACCCAGCGGCAGATGGTGACCCGCCGTTTCTTCGCGCACAAGCTCGCGGTCGGGAGTCTGGTCGTCTTCGTCCTGATGCTGCTGGCCGCCTTCATCGTCCCGTTCTTCTGGAAGTACCAGTACAACTCGATCACTAACACGCTGTCGGCGGCGCCCTCGTGGGCGCACCCGTTCGGGACCGACTCGCTCGGCCACGACGTTTTCGCCGAGGTACTCCGCGGCACCCAGACGTCGATCAAGGTGTCGGCGCTGGCGATGATCGTCGGTGAGACCACCGGAGTGCTCATCGGCGCGTTCTCCGGTTATTACCGGGGCAAGCTCGACGCGACCTTGATGCGGGCCGTCGACGTACTCCTCACCCTGCCGCTGTTCGTCTTCATCGCGGTACTGCAGAAGATCACCGGCGGCAGCTGGTGGATCATCGCCCTGATCATCGGTGGGCTCGGCGCCGGCCTCACGGCCCGGCTGGTCCGCAGCGTCTTCCTCTCCCTTCGGGAGCGGGAGTACGTCGAGGCGGCCCGGGCGCTCGGGGCGACCGACAAGCGGATCATCATGCGGCATCTGTTGCCCAACGCCCTCGGTCCGATCATCGTCGACGCGACCCTCACCTTCGCGCTGGCGATCATTACCGAGGCGTCGCTGTCCTTCCTGGGCTTCGGCATCACCCCGCCCGACGTTTCCCTGGGTACCTTGATCCAGGACGGGGTCGCGGCTTCGCAGACCCGGCCGTGGCTGTTCTACTTCCCCGGCTTCGTCATCATCCTTCTGGTGCTGACGGTCAACTTCATCGGAGACGGTTTGCGTGACGCGCTCGACCCGACCCAGCAGAGGGTGAGGGCCTGATGGCAGAGCTCCTCGACATGCACGAGGGGGAGCGGCTCGAGACGTCGTCGACGATCCTCGATGTCGACAATCTGGAGGTCCGGTTTCCGACCGACGACGGCGTCGTCCACGCCGTCCGCGGTGTCTCCTACAAGTTGGAGCCCGGCGAGGTTCTCGGAATCGTGGGCGAGTCAGGTTCCGGCAAGTCGGTCACGTCGCTCGCGGTCATGGGCCTGCTGCCCAAGACGGCCCGGGTCACCGGATCGGTGAAGTTCCGCGGTCGTGAGCTCCTCGGGCTCAACGACCGGGCGATGAGCGGGGTCCGCGGCCTGGGGATCTCGATGGTGTTCCAGGACCCGATGACCTCGCTCAACCCGGTCTACAAGATCGGCGTGCAGCTGGCGGAGGCCCTGAAGGTGCACGACCACGGGCTGTCCGACAAGGACGCCCAACGCCGGTCCATCGACCTGCTCGACCTCGTCGGCATCCCCAACGCCAAGGACCGGGTCAACCAGTATCCGCACGAGTTCTCCGGCGGCATGCGGCAGCGCGTGGTGATCGCGATCGCGATGGCCAACGGTCCCGACGTGATCATCGCCGACGAGCCGACGACCGCGCTCGACGTGACGGTCCAGGCGCAGGTGCTCGAGACGCTGCGTACTGCGCAGGCGGAGACCCACGCCGCCATCATCCTGATCACCCACGACCTCGGCGTCGTGGCCGGGATGGCCGACCGCGTCCTGGTGATGTACGCCGGACGCCCGGTGGAATACGGCGACGTCGACGACATCTACTACCGGCCCCGGATGCCTTACACGGTGGGCCTGCTCGGATCGCTGCCGCGGGTCGACCGTGGTGAGCGGCAGAAGCTCACGCCCATCACCGGCAGCCCGCCGTCCCTGCTCAACCTGCCGGCCGGCTGCCCGTTCACCCCGCGCTGCCCGATGCGCAAGGCGAACTGCGAGACGGACGAGCCGGAGCTCAAGCCGGTCGACGGCGTACAGCATCTCGCGGCCTGCCACTACAGCAACGAGCTGATGGAACGCGACCTCACTCCCGACGAGATCTTCGCCGTCACTGCTGCCGACGAGTCGTCCGTGCCGGTCGAGGCCGAGACCCCCGGCCCGCAGAGCGCCGCGTCATGAGCGTGACGAGCGAGTCCCATACCCTCGCCGGCACCGACAAGGACGACGACGTCGTCCTGCGGGTCACCGACCTCGTCAAGTGGTTCCCGATCACGAGCCGGGGCATCATCCGGCGCCACATCGGCGACATCAAGGCGGTCGACGGCGTCAGCTTCGAGTTGCATGCGAACGAGACGCTCGGGCTGGTGGGCGAGTCCGGGTGCGGGAAGTCCACGACGGGTCGGGCGATCCTGCACCTGCAGCCGGCGACCTCGGGCGCGATCGAATTCCAGGGCAAAGACCTCACCACGCTGACGCAGCGGCAGATGCGGCCGCTGCGTCGCGACATCCAGATCGTCTTCCAGGACCCGTACGCGTCGCTGAACCCGCGCATGCCGGTCAGCGCGATCATCGGCGAGTCCATGCGGATCCACGACCTGTGGGACAAGGACAGCCCGGCGAAGATCCGGGAGCTGCTGCGGCTGGTCGGGCTCAACCCCGAACACAGCAACCGCTTCCCGCACGAGTTCTCCGGCGGACAGCGCCAGCGCATCGGCATCGCCCGCGCACTCGCGCTGGAGCCCAAGGTCATGGTGCTCGACGAGCCGGTGTCCGCCCTCGACGTCTCGATCCAGGCCGGCGTGATCAACCTGCTCGAGGATCTGAAGAACCGGCTCGGGCTGGCCTACCTCTTCATCGCCCACGACCTGTCGGTGGTGCGTCACATCTCCGACCGGGTCGCGGTGATGTACCTCGGCAAGATCGTGGAAGTGGCCGACACCAACGATCTCTTCGACCGGCCGGCCCATCCCTACACGCAGTCGCTGCTGTCGGCGATCCCGCTGCCTGATCCCACCCGGGAGCGCGCACGGGAACGGATCATCATCACCGGCGACGTGCCCAGCCCGGCCAACCCGCCGTCGGGATGCCGCTTCCGTACGAGGTGCCCCAAATTCGCCAACGAGCTGACCGATGAGCAGCAGGAACGCTGCATCAACGACGAGCCGGCTCTCGTGGACCGGGGTATGGGCCACCCCTCGGCCTGTCACTACTCCGAAGTGATCGAGATCATCTGACGTGTCCGATCGGCGGATGCTGCTCGTCCATGCCCATCCCGACGACGAAACGATCACGACCGGCGCAACCATGGCGCGCTACGTCGCCGAGGGGGTGGCGGTCACCCTCGTCACCTGCACGCTCGGTGAGGAGGGCGAGATCCTCGTCCCCGAGCTGGCCGGACTCGCGGCCGACGCCGCCGATCAACTCGGCGGATATCGGATCGTCGAGCTGGAGCGGGCGTGTGCCGCACTCGGCGTCACCGACCATCGCTACCTCGGCGGGACGGGCCGTTACCGCGACAGCGGGATGATGGGGCTGGCGACTAACAATGCCCCGCGGGCTTTCTGGCAGGCCGACCTCGGCGAGGCGGCCCGGCTGCTCGCCGACATCGTCCGGGAGGTCCGCCCGCAGGTGGTCGTGACCTACGACGAGCGCGGCGGGTACGGCCATCCCGATCACATCCAGTCCCACCGGGTCGCGATGGCTGCGGTCGACGTGGCCGCGGACCCGGCGTACCGCGGCGCGCCGTGGCGGGTCGCCAAGGTCTACTGGGCGGCGGTGCCCCGGTCGCTCCTGGCGGAGGGCATCGCGGCCCTGCGTGCCGAGGGCCGGAACTTCGATCTCCCCGCGACGCCCGACGATCTCGGTATCGGCGTACCCGACGAGGTCATCACGACGGAGCTGGACGGCACCGCGTTCTTCGACGCGAAGCAGGCGGCGATGCGGGCGCACGCGACACAGATCAGCGTCGACGGGCCGTTCTTCGCGCTGTCGAACAACCTCGGCCAGCCGTTGCTCAGCGTCGAGCACTTCACCCTGGTGCGTGGGCTCCGCGGCGCCGACAGCGGCACCGACAGCGGCTTGGAGAAGGACCTGTTCGCCGGGCTCGACGATCAATCCGACTAGTGCTCCGTCGGCAGGTGCGACCGATGCCGTGAGCGATCGTTGGGTGACGGAAAGTTCTTGTGTGGCAGGGGTTTCCGGGCTCGGGGAATTGTCGGTGGCTGGTTCTATCGTTGTTGCATGGTCAGTGGTTCGGGTTCCGGTGAGCATCCGGTGTGGGATGCGGTCGGCTGCCTGACCGCGGCGGTCGACGGGTTGGCGGGGGCGGCGTTGTGGCGGTGCGGGGATGAGGAGCTGCTCGACCTGCAGCAGGTGCTGGAGACGGCGGCGCGGCGGTTGTCGGCGGCGTCGTTGCGGCTGGTCGCCGAGGTCGACGACCGCCGG
>DASXJE010000089.1 GCA_036497565.1 Mycobacteriales bacterium | reverse complement strand
GATCCCGTGCAGACGCTGGTCAGCAACGGCGCCTGCCGACGCTGACTCCGGACCCACTTCAGATGAGCCTCGTCGTGCAGCAGCGGCCGGGTGCCCCGTCCGCCCGGGTGCACCAGGATCTCCAGTGGCGGAGTGTCGTCGAACGAGTGATGTGCGACGACGCTCAGCCCGTGCGCGCACGGGACGACTCCGCCTTCGCGGGCGAGGCAGGAAACCGAGTACCCGTCCTCGGGAAAGGTCTGGGTCCAATAGGAGAGGACCTCCCAGGGACCGATCGCATCCAGTTCTTCGACGTCGGGGAACAGCAGGATGCCGATGTGGCGAGTCATGGACTCATCTCACCCGAACTCGTGGCGGGTTGCACCCGAGACCACATCCTGCGGGTCGAGCGCACCGAGGGCCTGCCGGAGCGCCTGCACCCGGCGCTGCACCCGCTCGACCGCAGGCTCGACCGCGGCGCCGTTCGAGGATGCGGCCTCGGAGGCGAGTTGGTCGGTGGCCTCCTCCACCGCGAGCAGCCGGGAGTCGAGCTCGGCGAGGACGTCGACCGAGCCCGGCGACTGCGCGACCTGCCGACGGAGGAACTCGGCCTGGGTGGTCAGTCGACGTCCTGCCGCCCACAGGTCGACGAAGACCTGGACCTTCGCTCGGAGCATCCAGGGGTCGAACGGCTTCGAGATGTAATCCGCCCCGCCGGCGGCGTATCCGCGGTAGGCGCTGTGCTGGTCGGTGTCGACCGCCGTGAGGAAGATGATGGGAACGTCCTTGGTCCGGCTGCGCCCCTTGATCCGGGCCGCCGTCTCGAATCCGTCCATTCCCGGCATCTGCGCGTCGAGCAGGATCAGGGCGAAGTCGTCCTTGAGCAGGGCTCGCAACGCCTCCTCACCCGACGGCGCGCGCACGAGCACCTGGTCCAGCGAGCTCAGCACCGCCTCCAGCGCGAGCAGATTCTCCGGATGGTCGTCGACCAGGAGAATCTTGGCGCGCTCGCTCACCCCAACCACGACCGGAACTGCGTGAGCAGGGAGTCGACGTCGACCGGCTTGGTGACGTAGTCGGAGGCGCCGGCCGCGAGGCTGTTGTCCCGGTCGCCGGGCATCGCCTTGGCGGTCAGCGCGATGAGGGGCAGGTCGTGGAACGACGGCATGTTGCGAATCTCGCGCATCGCCGTGTAACCATCCATTCCCGGCATCATCACGTCCATCAGCACCAGGTCGATGTTCATCTCCCGCTGCAGCGCCCGGATCCCGGACTCGCCGTTCTCGGCATACAGTACGTCGATCCCGTGCTGCTCGAGCGCACTGGTCAGGGCGAACACGTTGCGCGCGTCGTCGTCGACGATGAGGATCCGCTTGCCGGCGAAGACCTCCTCGTCACTGGCCCGGCGCTCGTCGCTCGTCCCGCTCGTGTCGGGTAGTTCGACGTCAGACCGGTGCAGGTAGAGCGCGATCTGGTCGATGAGATCGCCCACCGTTGCCGGGTACGTCACGACCATCGACCGGGTGTATTTGCTCAGTCGTGCCTCATCCCGTTTGGACGGTGCCTCACCGGTACTCACCACGATCGGCGTCGCGCGCAGTGCCTTGCGGGCCCGCATCCGCTTGATCACGTCGAACCCGCTGCCGCCAGGCAGTTTCAGGTCGACCATCACACAGTCGTACGGGCGCGCGTCCAGCGCAGTGATTGCGTCGTCGACGCTGGTTGCGACGCGAAGGTCGACGTCGGCCACCGCGCCGAAGAGTGCGACCACGGCGGAGGTCTCGTCGACTGCGTCACTCGCGACGACGAGCAGCGACCGCGTCTTCCGGTCGATGTAGGAGCTCAGATCCTCCAGCGCTTGACCCATCGTCTGCGGTGTCACCGGATCTTCGACCATGGCGAGTGCGCCGAGGAGGCGGCCGACATGCACGTCGTCGACGGCATCCGGCGCGTGCACGGCGATCGTCGGAATGTGCCGGGTCTCCGGGTCGGACTTCAGCAGTTGGAGCAGCGACGATCCGTCGCTTCCGGCGAGGTCCATCCCGACGACGATTCCGACCGGACGATGCTGGCGCGCGATCACCACGGCATGTTCCGGCCTCGGGGTGGCGAGGACTTTGAAGCCCTTCTCGCGGCCGATGTCGACGGCCGCCTCGCGCAGGCCGGTGTCGGACACGGTGACGAGCAGGACGCGGTCGCTCTGGGTGATCGCGCCCTCGTCGTCGGCGACGGCTCCCTCGTCGGGCGCCGTCGGCAACGCCGCCGGACGCGACCCGTTGACGGCCGCGGGCTCGATCCGCGCACCGACCTCGGTGCCGCCGATCACGGACTTCGTGGCGGAGTCGCCGGCGAACCGGGGTGGCAGGTACAGCGTGAACGCGCTCCCTCTACCCGGCTCGCTGTCGGCGTGGATCTCTCCGCCGATCAGCCGGGCGATCTCGCGGCTGATGGACAGGCCGAGCCCGGTACCGCCGAACTTGCGGCTGATGGTGCCGTCGGCCTGCTGGAAGGCCTCGAAGATGACCTTGAGTTGTTCGGGAGGGATCCCGATTCCGGTGTCGGCCACGGAGAACGCGAAGACCTGCGGGGCGTCATTCAGGCTCCCCGTGGTGAAGCGTTCGTCGACGGCCATCCGGATGTCCATCCTGACTTCGCCCGCCGCGGTGAACTTGACCGCGTTGGACAGCAGGTTACGGAGCACCTGCTGGAGCCGGTGCTGGTCGGAGTACAGGGTGCGCGGGACGTCGTCGGCGATCGTCACCGAGAAGCGCAGATCCTTCTCCGCGGTGAGCGGGCGGAACGTCGCCTCGACGTACTCGACGATCCCGGAGACCGCCACGTCGGCGGGATGGACGTCCATCTTCCCCGCCTCGACCTTGGACAGGTCGAGGATGTCGTTGATCAGCTGCAGCAGGTCGGTGCCGGCGCTGTGGATGGTCCGGGAGAAGTCGACCTGACGTGCGTTGAGGTTGCCGTCGGCGTTCTCGGCGAGCAGCTTCGCCAGGATGAGCAGCGAGTTCAGCGGTGTCCGCAGCTCGTGCGACATGTTCGCGAGGAACTCCGACTTGTAGCGTGAGGACAGGGCGAGTTGCTCGGCCCGGTCCTCGAGCCCTCGACGGGCATCCTCGATCTCGAGGTTCTTGATTTCGATGGCCCGGTTCTGCGCCGCGAGGAGACTGGCCTTCTCCTCGAGTTCTGCGTTCGTCTGTTGCAGCTCGCCCTGCTGGGTCTGCAGCTCCTCGGACTTGTTCTGCAGCTCGGCCGCGAGTCGCTGCGATTCGACCAGCAGCTCCTGGGTACGCGAGCTCGCGATGATCGCGTTGAGGGAGACCCCGATGATCTCCATCAGCTGCTCGAGGAACTGCAGGTGGACCGGGCTGAACGGCTGGAACGACGCCAGCTCCACGACGCCGAGCACCTGCTCCTCGAACAGCACCGGGAAGATGACGAGGTTCGCCGGTGGTGCTTCTCCGAGCCCGGAGCCGATCCGGATGTAGTTGCCGGGCACGTTGGTGAGCATGATCGGCGTACGTTCCAGCGCGGCCTGTCCGACGAGACTCTCGCCGATGGCGAACGAGGTCGGGATGCCCTTGCGCGGCCGGTAGCCGTAGGACGCGATACGGCGCAGCGAGTCGTCGCCCTCCGGCCCGACCTCACTGAGGAAGAAGGAGCCCTGACTGGCGCCGACCAGCGGCGTCAGCTCGGTGACGATCAGCCGGGTGACGTCGAGCAGGTCGCGGCCGCCCTGCATGTGCCCGGTGAACCGGGCCAGGTTGGTCTTGAGCCAGTCCTGCTCCTGGTTCGCGCGGGTCGTCTCACGCAGGTTGTCGATCATCTGGTTGAGGTTGTCCTTGAGCTCGGCGACCTCACCCTCGGCGATGACCGTGATCTCCTGGCTGAGGTCTCCCTGGGTGACCGCGGTCGAGACCTCGGCGATCGCCCGCAGCTGGGTGGTCAACGTGCCGGCGAGCTGGTTGACGTTCTCGGTGAGCTTGCGCCAGGTGCCGGACACGTCGGCGACCTCGGCCTGGCCGCCGAGCTTGCCCTCGGTGCCGACCTCGCGGGCGACCCGGGTGACCTCGTCGGCGAACGACGACAGCTGGTCGACCATCCGGTTGACCGTGGTCTTGAGCTCGAGGATCTCGCCCCGTGCATCGACGAAGGACTTCTGGGTCAGATCGCCGTGGGCGACGGCGGTCGTCACCAGCGCGATGCTGCGGACCTGGCTGGTCAGGTTGCCGGCCATCGAGTTGACCGACTCGGTGAGGTCCTTCCAGGTGCCGGCGACACCGCGCACGTGGGCCTGCCCGCCGAGAATTCCTTCGGTGCCGACCTCGCGGGCGACCCGGGTGACCTCGTCGGCGAACGCGCGCAGCGTGTCGACCATGGCGTTGATCGTCCCGGCCAGGGCGGCGACCTCGCCGCGGGCCTCGATGGAGATCTTCTGACTGAGGTCGCCGCGGGCCACGGCGGTGGACACCGCGGCGATGCTGCGGACCTGGTTGGTCAGGTTGCCGGCCATCGAGTTGACCGAGTCGGTGAGGTCGCGCCACATCCCGGCGACACCGGGGACGCGGGCCTGCCCGCCGAGCATGCCTTCGGTGCCGACCTCGCGCGCGACCCGGGTGACCTCGTCGGCGAACGCTGAGAGCTGGTCGACCATCGTGTTGACGGTGCTCTTGAGCTCGAGGATCTCGCCGCGCGCGTCGACGGTGATCTTGCGGGTCAGGTCGCCGCTCGCGACCGCGGTCGTCACCTCGGCGATGTTGCGGACCTGCGACGTCAGGTTGGCCGCCATCATGTTGACGTTTTCGGTGAGGTACTTCCAGGTACCGGAGACGTCGTGCACGTCGGCCTGACCCCCGAGCCGGCCTTCGGTGCCGACCTCGCGGGCGACCCGGGTGACCTCGTCGGCGAACGCCGAGAGCTGGTCGACCATCGTGTTGACGGTGTCCTTCAGCGCGAGGATCTCGCCGCGCGCCTCGACGGTGATCGTCCGGGTCAGGTCACCGCGGGCGACGGCCGTGGTGACCTCGGCGATGTTGCGGACCTGAGCGGTCAGGGTCCCGGCCATGAAGTTCACCGAGTCGGTGAGGTCACGCCAGGTCCCGGAGACGCCCGGTACGGCGGCCTGCCCGCCCAGTCGGCCTTCGCCGCCGACCTCACGGGCGACCCGGGTGACCTCGTCGGCGAAGGCGGACAGCTGATCCACCATCACGTTGACGGTCGTCTTGAGCTCGGCCAGCTCACCGCGTACGTCAACGGTGATCTTCTGGCTCAGGTCGCCGCGCGCGACGGCGGTGGTGACCTGCGCGATGTTGCGCACCTGATTGGTCAGGTTGCTCGCCATCGAGTTGACCGAGTCGGTGAGGTCCTTCCAGGTGCCGGCGACGCCGGGTACGTCGGCCTGGCCGCCGAGCATGCCGTCGCTGCCGACCTCGCGGGCCACCCGGGTGACCTGCGCCGCAAACGCGGAGAGCTGGTCGACCATCACGTTGACGGTGCTCTTGAGCTCGGCCAGCTCGCCCTTCACGTCGACGGTGATCTTCTGGCTCAGGTCGCCGCGCGCGACGGCCGTGGTGACCTGCGCGATATCGCGGACCTGTGCGGTCAGGTTGTCGGCCATGTAGTTGACCGACTCGGTGAGGTCCTTCCACCGCCCGGCGACGCCGGGTACGTCGGCCTGGCCGCCGAGGATCCCTTCGGTGCCGACCTCGCGGGCCACCCGGGTCACCTCGTCGGCGAAGGTCTGCAGGGTTGCCGTCATCGAGTTGAGCGTCTCCGCCAGCTCGGCGACCTCCCCCCGCGCCGTCACCGTGATCTGCTGGCTCAGGTCGCCGCGGGCAACCGCCTGCGCGACGAAAGAGATGCCCCGGACCTGGCTGGTGAGGTTCGAGGCCATGATGTTCACGGAGTCGGTGAGGTCCCTCCAGGTGCCCTTCACCCCCCGTACGTCGGCCTGGCCACCGAGTCGGCCCTCGGTGCCGACCTCGCGCGCGACCCGGGTCACCTCGGCCGCGAACGACGACAGCTGGTCGACCATCCGGTCGACCGTGGCCTTCAGCTGCGCCATCTCCCCGGAGACCTCGACGGTGACGGTTCGGGACAGGTCTCCGTTCGCGACAGCTGTGGTCACCAGCGCGATGTCGCGGACCTGCGTGGTCAACCGCGACGACATCGTGTTGACCGCGTCCATCAGGTCGCGCCAACTGCCGTCCGCGCTGCGCACCCGGGCCTGCCCGCCGAGCTTGCCTTCAGTGCCGACCTCACGGGCGACGCGGGTGATCTCGTCGGCGATGGACGAGAGTTGCTCGACGAGGCCGTTGACGCTCTTGGCCAGCCGCAGTGGCTCGCCGCGCAGGGGATGCCCGTCGAGACGGGTGCCCATCCGTTGCGTCAGGTCGCCGTGGGACACGGCGGTGACGACCCGCGCGAAGTCGCCCGTCGGCCGGACCAGGTCCGCGACCAGACCGTTGGCGGACTCGATGCACTTCTCCCAAGCGCCCTCCCCGGCCCCGGACTCGAGGCGCTCGGAGTGCCGGCCTTCGCGACCGGCCACCCGCCGTACGCGGTTCAGCTCGGACGCGAGATGTTGCTGCCGCTCGGCGATCTCGTTGTAGAGGCCGGCGACCTCGGCCATGACGCCGTCGCCGTTGTCGGGGAGCCGCTTGCGGAAATTGCCGTCCCGCATGGCGGTGAGCCCATCGATAAGACGCCTGAGCGTGACCTCGTCGACTTCACCCGATATGCCGTTCGAATGGCCCTTGGCTGCGGAACCGCGTGTACTAACCCGCTTTGTCGTCGTCGCACTGCTCGGCATTGCCGGGCCCCCTCGTGAATGGCGTTACCCCTCATCAGGCAGTCTGTCACCATGATCTAACCGCGCATACATATGCCGAGAGCCGGGACCACTTCGATGTACGTCTACCGCACCTTTGTGCCGGATGCGCGGTCCGCCGGCCAGGCTCGATGGTTCGTGCGGGAGTCGCTCGAGGAGTGGGGTGTGCAGGAACTGACGGACAGCGTCCTGCTGTCGGTCAGCGAACTGGTCACCAACGCCGTGGTGCATGCAGGTACCGCCGTCCGGCTCAGTCTGCGACTCGATGCCGCGAGCCTGCGGGTCGAGGTGGAGGACTCGCATCCCCACCGTGCGTTGCCCGTCGGCGTCGATTCCCGATCACCCAATGCCGAACGCGGCCGAGGGCTGCTCATCATCTCCACGTTGGCGTCGACGTGGGGAGTGGACTACACGCAGGGCAGCAAACGGGTGTGGCTGGAGTTCGAACGTCCCAACGCGACCGTCGCGGCGCCGATGCCCTCCGTGGCCGCCGGCGCAACGGTCGGTGACCACGCACAGGTGGCGGTCGTCGAGGTATCGAACGACGGCACGATATCGGCCTGGAATGACGATGCGGCAGGAATGTTCGGTTGGGCGGAGGCGGAGGCGCTCGGACGCGTTTTCGGTGAACTGGTCCAATCCGACCGCAGCACGGGTAATGGGGCGACCGCGCCGTGGTCGTCGGGCGAACGGTGGCAGGGCACCTACGCCGTAAGGCGGAAAATTGGGCCACCCGTTGAAGTATTTGCGTCCCATACACCGGCCGGTAAGGGTGATTCCGCGATCGCATTGCTGGTCGCCGCCGGAGAACGCGCACTCCTCGAGGAATCGCCTCGGCCGCGCGGCCGCCCACCGAAAGACTCCGATGCGGTGGGGGTACGGGAGGAGGCGCTCACCCGCCTCGGTCTCGATGACTACTTGACCCTCGCGGTCGAACGCGCGCGCGACAGGCTCTCGGCCGATGCGACGTACCTGCTGCTGGCGCGGGACTTCGATCCCGAGTACGAGGTCCGAGCCGTCAGCGGACTGGACGACTCGTTGCGCGGGACCCGGCTGGATGCCCGGGATCCAGGGGCCCCCGACTCCCACAATCCTCAACTCCCGGTGGCGTACCGGGATCTGTCCGACACGCAGATCCCGTTGCTGGCGGGCTCCGGCATGCGGTCATTGGTCGTCGTCCCGGTCGTCGTCGAAGGCCGGGTCACCGGAGCGCTCGGGGCCGCGTCGGAAAGTGTCGACGGGTTCACCGACGAGCAGTCTGTCCTGCTGCAGCGGATTGCCGACGCGATCGCGATAGCCGCCGACCGGGCTCGACTACAGACTTCCGAACGCGAACGCCGGGGCTGGCTGAGCTTCCTGGCCGAGGCAGGCGACCTGCTCGCGGGATCGCTCGATCAGCGGATGACGATCGCGATCACCGGACAGATCGTCATACCGCGACTCGCGACATGGTGCGCGGTCTATCTCGACGACGGGCGGAAAGTGCCTGTTCTGCAACAGGTCTGGCACGCCGACGAGCGCCGCAACGGCCCGCTGCGTACCGCGCTGGAACACGTCGAGCCGGGGGAGGCCGCCGACTCCGACGACGACCAGCTCTGGGGCGAGGTGCTCGATATTCCGCTGTCGGCGCGCGGGCGACGGATCGGACTGATGACGCTCGGCCGGCCGCACGGCGAGCCGCTGGCAGGGGAGGCGCTCCTCGTTGCGGAGTCCGTGGCGCGCCGGGCCGCGGTGGCGATCGACAACGCGCGGGCGCACGGCGACCTGCGCGCGGTCGGTCAGACGCTGCAGCGGAGCCTGCTTCCGTCGTCGATGCCGGTCGTGCCCTATCTGGATGTCGGGGTGGTCTACGAGGCGGCGGGCGAGAGCAGCACGGTGGGCGGTGACTTCTACGACCTCTTCTCCATCGGGGCGAACCGCTGGTGCTTCGTCGTCGGCGACGTGTGCGGGACGGGCGCGGAGGCGGCGGCGGTCACCGGACTGGCGCGGCACACGATCCGGGCGCTTGCCCTTGCAGGCTTTCCGGTGGCCGCGATCCTCGAGCGACTCAACTCGGCGATCCTCGAGGAAGGGGAGCGGTCCCGGTTCCTCACGCTGGTGTGCGGAACGCTGGAGCCGGAGCCCGGCAGGCGCGTGCGGATGAGCATGGTCAGCGCCGGACACCCGCTGCCGTTCGTCGTCCACAGCGGCGGTGCGGTCCATCAGATCGGGCGTCCGCAGTCTCTGCTCGGTGTGCTCGCACACGTGCAGTACACGGCCGAGGACCAGCTGCTCGAGCGCGGCGACATGCTCGTCACCGTGACTGACGGGGTGCTCGAGCGACGCGAGGGCGACCGGATGCTCGGCGAGACCGGGCTCATGGCTGAGCTCACCCACACCGCGAGCATGCCGGCACAGGCCGTCGCCGAACGCATCCGACGCCTCGTCGTCGACTACGCCCACACACCGCAGAGCGACGACATGGCTGTCCTGGTTCTGCGCGGGTTCGGGTCCCCAGCGCCGGCAGAAGGTGGCTAGGCCTGAGGCGCCGGGCTAAGGCTGAGGAGCGTCGTACCGGTCGTGGTGGCGCAGCCAGCCCATGGAGGGACCGTTGCTGCGTCCGGGCGGCTGCTCCCAATCCTCCTGGCGTCCGCGGGCGGTGAGGTCGAGCCAGTTGTAGGTCCCGAGGAGCAGGTCGCCGCCGCGCGCGTAGCTCGAGTAGGTGTGAAAGACGCGGTCGCCGTCGCGGAGAAACGCGCTGGTCCCCGGCAGCTCGCCGGACCATCCCTGCCAGTCCGGGCCGAGCTCGTCGAGAGTCTTGTAGTTGTACTCGGCGGCACCCGCCGCTTCGTCGATCGTGATGTGGAAGTCGACGTTGAAGTCGCTGCCGTAGGACGAGTACCAGGGGAAGGTCCAACCCATCCGCTCCCGGAACGTCTCGGCGTCGGACAGGGGACCGCGGGTTACGACGGCCAGAGTGGTGTCCCGGGCGTGCAGATGGGAGAGGTCGCCGATGTTGTCGACCAGGAACGAGCAAGACGGGCAGCCCTGCTCCTCATCCCACAGCCACATGAAGTGGTAGATGAGAAGCTGGCCGCGGCCCTCGAACAGGTCGAGCAGACTGGCCTTCCCGTTCCGGCTCTCGAAGACGTATTCCTTGTCGATCTCCACCATCGGCAGGCTTCGACGCTCGGCGTTGAGCGTGTCTCGAGCCCGCGCCAGGGCCTTCTCCTTCGCCAGTAGGTCCCGGCGGGCGACCAGCCACTCCTCGCGTGACACGACAGCTGGATCGGGCATCTCGTCCTCCATCTCCGGTGTGCATTGCCGGTGGACGTACCGTATAGCGACCGGACGGCGCCCGAGAAGTCATCGCTCGACGCGGGACTCGGCGGCGAGGAGTTCGCGGACGCGGGGGATCACCTGGGTGCCGTAGAGCTCGATGTTGGTCATGAGGGCCGCGTGCGAGAGGCCGCCCATGCCGTATTTCAGATCGAAGCGGTTGGCGCCGAGGACCGTGAGATTCGCCGCGATCTTCTGCGCGACGGTCTCCGGCGACCCGACGTAGAGCGCGCCGTGTGGCCCGACCTCGCGGAGAAAGGACTCCTTGGTGGGGATGGCGAAACCGCGAGTCTCGCTGACGTGACTGATGACCCGCAGGTAATGCGGCCAGAACTCCGCACGTGCCCGCTCGTCAGTGACGGCGACGTGACCGGGCGAGTGCACACCGACGGGCAGCGGGTCACGGCCGAACTGGTCGAGAGCCTGCCGGAAGAGTTGTGAGAAGGGTGCGAACCGTTCCGGGGGTCCGCCGATGATCGCGAGCATCAGCGAGAATCCGTAGTGCGCCGCGCGGATCACCGACTGAGGGCTTCCGCCCACGCCGATCCAGGTCGGGAACGGACCGTGCTCGGTGTGCGGTACGACATCCTGATCGGTGAGGGACGCTCGGGTCTTTCCTTGCCAGGTGACCGGTCCGCCCTTGCGCAAATCGGCGAAGAGGTCGGCCTTCTCTTCGAAGAGATCCTCGTAGTCGGAGAGGTCGTAGCCGAAGAGCGGGAACGAGTCGATGCTGGAACCCCGTCCGAGGATGACCTCGGCGCGACCACCGGAGACGGCGTCGAGCGTGGAGTAGCGCTGGAAGACGCGCACCGGATCGTCCGAGCTCAGGACGGTCACCGCTGATCCGAGGTGGATGTCGGTGGTACGCGCGGCGATCGCTGCGAGCACGACGTCGGCTGCCGAGAGCGGGAAGTCATCGGTGTGGTGCTCACCGATGCCGAAGAAGTCCACGCCGAGCTGATCGGCGAAGACGCCCTGTTCGACGAGATTTCGGATCGTCTGAGCATGCGACAGTGGCCGATCCTCGTCGTCGTGGGTGACATCGCCGAAGGTGTCGAGACCGAGGACAAGGGGGAACTGCTTGGGCGGGTCGGTGCGGGTGGGTGCGACGTCAGAAGGTGCGGTGGTCATGTCGAGTTCTCTCTGTCTGTTGTCCGTTCGCGAGGTGAAGGTGCGGCCTATGCCGCTCGCGCGTGTAGGGCGTCTTCGAAGTCCGGGCGGTGCAAAGACGCACCGAATACCGGGCTGCCGGGTTCGAGCAGGTGTCCGTCAGCCAGACTGTCGAGCCGGACCGTGTCATAGCCGATGCGTTCGATGACGCCCGCCACGACGGCCGCGGTGCCAGGATCGTCGCCGGCGACGCCCAGTGCGCGGCGATCCGGTGCGCCCGCGGGTCTGCGGTCGTCTTCGATGTCGTGGTAGCCGATGTGGTTGAGGGTCTTGACGACCATCGACCGGGGAAGTCGGCGCTGGACGATCTCGCTACTGCCGTAGCGCCGGTCCTCGAACATCTCCTGTACGCCGTCGATCGGTGGCCAGTAGTTCATGATGTCGACGACGAGCTTTCCGGCCACCAGAGCCGGGTCGAGGGTCGCGAACCTATGGAGCGGGATCGCGAGTACGACGATGTCGGAGTCGGCGACGGCGTCAGCTGCCCATCGTGGTTCGACGCCCGGCGTCAGCACGTGGGTGATCAGGGCGATCTTGTCGGGGTCGCCCGACGCGGCGATCGATACGTCGTACCCGGCGGCGGTGGCGACCCGGGCAATCACCGGGCCGACGTGTCCCGCACCCAGTACGGCGATCCGCGGCAGCAGCAAGGACGACATCGCATCGCCGGTCATGGCGTATCGCCCGGCGGTCTGACGGTCGACTCCGGATGAAGATGGTCCTGGAGCGACCGAAGGACGTCCGCGAGCACGTCGAGCTGCCCGGGCGTCAAGGCATCGGCGAAATGCTTCTTGATCGCCCGCATGTGCGACGGCGTCGCGCGCCGGAAAGCTTCCGCCCCGTCGGCGGTGAGGGAGATCTCGGCGCCGCGGCTGTCGACGGCGCAGTCGTCACGGCGGATCAGACCTCGGCGTTCCATCCGTCCGAGGTGATGCGACAGCCGGCTCCGCTCCCAATCGATGGTCGACGCCAGCTCTGACGAGCGCAGTCGTCTGCCCTCCGCTTCACTCAACGGGAGCAACACCTGGTAGTCCGCCGGCGAGAGGCTCGAATCGCGCAACAGCTGTGCGCCTAGGAGTCCCCGGAGCTCGGCGGTCGTATCGAGGAGGGCCCGCCAGACTGCGAGCTCCTCCGTCGTCAGGCGCCGACGGGCCGTCGTTCCCCTGATCCCGCTCGCAGTCTCACGCACTCCTGGCCACCTCCAAACTCATTGACACGTCAACCATACGTCTTACGATTGACGTGTCAATCAGGTGGCGGCGAACCTGCCTTGGGCGACCCAGCCGCCACGGTGGAAAGCGTCCACCGCCTGGTCTCGCAGGTGTTCATCCGCCGCGAACCGGCGCATGGCGGCGCGGTCGCCGGCCGGGAGCAGACGGGAGAACTGTTCGCACCGCTGCCGTAGGCCGGCGTAGAGGGCATCTTGATCCATCAGGCCGAGAGGTCGTTCCCCGGGTGGAGCGAGGACGCCCCGCTTGGACACGTAGAGCTGGAACGAGGCAGGACTGTCGCCACCCTCCACGCTCAGGCGGCACTCGTCTCGACCGACCGACTCTCGAACGTAGTTCGGTTCGGTGCGGTCGACGGCCGTCAACTGTTCATGGTCGAGAAATACGGCGACGACAGATGTCCGGGCCGACGGCGTCAGAATTGGCGCCGCCGCTATGTAGCCCGCACGACTCACGTGGGCGCTGTGGCCCACCCGCAGCCCGGTCACCTCGGCGTAAACGAACGGCACGGTGCCACTGACGCCGTTTGTGGCGAGCTTTCGGTACATCACCGCGGGCGAGGCATTGCTCCCGACCGCGACGACGACGTACCGCTCGGCGACCGAGGGCAGAGCGTCGAGACGCGAGTAGCTGCCGTCGTGGAGCAGGCCGCTGGTGGGCGGACGCGTTCCGGGGTAAAGCCAGGGTTGCGCCCCGAAGTCGTCCGACATCAGATCTACCCGATCCGCCACAGGACCAGTATCCGCAGCGGCATTCTCAGAGTGCCTCGCGGACGGGCGCGAACTCCACCAGCGGATCGGTGACGTGGGCCTTCCAGTCGGCTCGGTGGCCGGTGGTCCGGAGCCGGTAGTAGAGGCACCGGCGTACGGCTGATGAGTCGTTGTTGCCGATGTTGTGGGCCAGCAGGTAGTGCGCGAACAGGAGAGACCCGGCAGCACCGACGACCTGTTCCGGCTCCGGCAGGTCGATGGGTGGATAGGAGTCCCCGGCCGCGACGATGCCGGTGAGGGCGTCGGCTCCGTGCTCGGCCAGCCAGCGTCCGGCGCCGAGGTGGGTGCCGGGCCACACCCACAGGTTGCCGCTGCTCCGCTCGGTCTGGTCGGTGAGGAAGATCCCGGCCAGCATGGTGAAGGTGCCCGGGCGTCCGTCGGGTTCTGTCGGCGTGAGGCCGTCGACGTGCGGGCCGCCGGGGATGTTCGGGTGCGGCGGGATGTTGAGCGACACCTGCACCTGCTCCGGCTCGCCCAGCTGCAGTGGGCTCACCAGCGCCTCGGTCATCCCGCGTGCCGGAGTGTCCAGCAGCGCCGAGAGCAGAGGATGCGGAGGAGTCGGTGTGGGCCAGTAGAAATGCGGACCGGTCGTCGTGGCAGGCGGTGGGTCCGCCGCGATCATCGCGTCGACCGCAGCGTTGGCCGCCGCCAGCGCCTCGGCCGGCACGACGTCCGGTACCACGACCCAGCCTTGGCGGGCGAATGTCTGGAGCTGTCCTTGGGTGAGCATCGTCGAGTGTTCTACGCCTCGTGCCTGCGTATCGCGACCGAATTGCCGTGCGACCGAGAGAGAAAGAGTTTGCCGTCCGGGCCGGCCGCGTCGATGGTCAGAGACGTGTCCGGCACGAGGTCGAGCGAGGAGTTCCGGCGTGACCTGCACGCGTCCTTCGGCGTGCCGGCGGATGACGTCGCCGCCGTGGTCACGAAGGCCACGGGCCGGCCGATGGTCTCCCTGCGCAGAATCGTCCGCGGTCAGGACTGCGAGGTCTACCGTGCCGCCACCGACTCTGATGACGAGGTCGTCATCCGGATCAAGCGATTCGGTGAGGAAGGATCGCTGGCCGATGAGGCATGGGCGATGGATCAGGCCCGGCGGGCGGGCGCGCCGGTACCGGAGGTGCTTCTCGTCGACCGCCTGACCAGCGCGGGCGCGGACCTACCGGTGATGGTGCTGGCGGTCGCCGAGGGTCAGGCTCTCACCGATCGGGCTGGACTCACCGCCGCCGAACGCCATGCGGCGCTTGCCCGGGCCGGCGAGGTGCTGGCGCGGATCAATGGCATCGAAGTACCCGGTTTCTGGCGACCGGGCCCGGGCGGGGAGTGGATGAGGGACTGGGCCGCCCTCATGACCGGGTTCATCGCGGATCGGGAGGCCGAGCGGGACCTGGTCTGCGCAATGGGATTCGGTGCCGACGAATTCGACCGAATGATCGCCTGGCTGCACACCTACGCCGACGAGTTCCCCTGTCGGCGGCCGGTGCTGTGTCATGGCGACTTCACTTCCGAGCACATCTTCGTCGACCGTCGGCTGCACGTCAGTGCAATCATCGATTTCGGGATGTACTGCGGCGGGCCGTCGATCAGCGACCTGGCCTACCTCAGATACGCCATGCCGCAGCCCGATCTCGCCGCGATCCTCGCCGGGTACGGCGTCACCGCGAATGACGATGACGACTTCTGGCGTCGGCTCGACCTGCACGCACTCGGGCTCGCGATCGGCAATCTGGCCAGCGAGGTAACGGTAGGCAACACCGCCGCCGCCCGCGAGAGCGCCGATTCCCTCGCCACGATCCTGCGCGGCCTTTCGGGCTGACCGCTCGACCCTGAAGAGCTCACGCCGGGTTCAGTCCGAGATCAGCCAATGCCCGTCGCGCATGAGGTCCCGCCCGGTGAGCTCATCGGCCTCGCGCCACGCCTGGATCAGCTGCGGGCGGATCCAGAAGTAGAGGTAGCCGCCGATCCGACGCGGATCGAAACCCGTCTTGGTGGCGAACGCGTCGCCGATCTCGGACGGGAGCTCACTAGCCGGCAGCGCGCGTACGGTTCCCTCGATGAGTACGACGTCCCGGGTCGGACCGATGCCGAGACGGACCTTGCCCGTGGCCCGCAGGTTGCGGCCGGTCGGACTCGAGGCCGGTGTCGAGATCAGTAGATCGGTGCCGTCCCAGAGAAAGGAGAGCGGCACCAGATACGGCGTGCCGGCTGATGCGTCGGCGGTCGCCACCCACAGGTCGACGTCCTGGTCCAGTCGGGCCAGCGTGTCCTGCCTACGCTGGTGCGGGTCACGGGCGGTCGGGGTCATGGCGGGCGCGGCCTCCTCGGGTGGCTGTCACATCGACTGGGTTCGGTGCGTCAGTATTTTGACGGACTCTGGCGGAGGGCTGTGACCGATGGACCAACACCGGGCATTCGCGGACCTTGTGTCCCGGGCGCAGGACGATCCATCAGTAGTGGGTCTCGTACTCCATGGGTCCCGCGTCTTCGAGGGCGCGGCCACCCCGGAGTCCGACTACGACGTCTTCCTGATCGTGCAGGATGGCGACCAGCCTGAACACTGGCGAAGTCAGAGATCATCGGCAGTGGACCTCGAGGTCACGTCGATGTCCGGCTTCCGCTCCGCCGTGCTCGACGGCGGAGACACGAATCGCTACATCTTCGGGCACGCGCAGGTGCTGCTCGATCGGCTCGGCGGTCAGGTGTCCGCCCTGCTGCAGGAGGCGGGCACGTTTCCTGCGGGCGACCTCGCCAACCTGCCGGTCATGCTCGACGGCTACATGAATCTTCTGTACCGGTCGATCAAGAGCAGCCGGGACGGGCGCGATCTCGCGGCTCACCTCGATGCGGCGATGAGCGTCAACGTCGTACTCTGGGTGATCTTCGCGTTGCACCGACGGCAGAGACCGCCGAACAAATACCTCGCCTGGGACCTGGAGCGATACCCGCTCGGCGACCCGCCGTGGGAGGCGTCGGGTCTCCTCCCGCGCATCCGCCGCATCCTGGTCGACGCAGATCCCGCCAGCCAACGCGCGCTTTTCCGCGACGTCGAGAAGGCGGCGCGAGCCGACGGGCTCGGTGAGACGGTGGACTCCTGGGGGAACGATCTTGAGATGCTGCGGTGACCGCATCGCAGTCCGGAGGTGATCGGGTGGTTGATGACGGGGAACGGCTCGAGGGCAACGTCGGCGGAGTGCTCAAAGTCGGCAACACGGTGCATCGTCCGGTCGGTGTATGGACCCCGGCGGTGCACGCGTTACTGGACCATCTCGCGCCACGCCTGCCGCACGTGCCCAGAGTCATCGGATTCGACGACCAGGGCCGAGAGGTGCTCGACTTCCTGCCAGGACGGGTCATCGACCTCGGCACGGAATCGCTCACCGAGCCGCAGATTCGTTCTCTGGTCACCTGGACCAGGGATTTTCACAGCGCGATGGCCGACTTCGCCCACCCGGGCCCGTGGCGTTACTTTCCGATACCGCATCCCACGGTGATCGGGCACAACGACATCGCGCCGTACAACACCTGCTTCGAGGAAGACAGCCTGGCCGGCGTGTTCGACTGGGACCTCGCCGGCCCGACGACGCCGCTGAACGAGTTGGCCTTCATCGCCTGGAACTGCGTGCCTTTGTGGGCCGACATCGGCGCGGACCACGCGGCACGGCGTCTCGCCCTGATCGCCGACACCTACGGCGGCTACGACGCCCGGCAGATCCTGCGGGCCGTGCCCGGCCGGATCACGTTGATGATGGACGGCATCGCAGCGTCGGCTGCTGCGGGTGACCCGGGGATGCGCAACCTGATCGCCGGCGGCGAACCCGAACTGGATCGGGCCTCCCGGGCCGGCATGATCGACCGCATTCCCGACATCGAGAGCCGATTGCGTTAGGGCGCCGGCCGCTCCTGATCTCACCCGTACTGGGTGGTGCCGAGTGGTTCGCAAGTCCTTAGCGTTGTGCGCACAGGTTCTGAGAAGGGGGAGCGCTATGACGATCGGTCCCGTGCAGCTGTTGGTGTTGGGGTTCACGAGCCCCGACTTCCACGGCGAGATCATCGCCGAGTTGGAGCGGCTACGCGAAAGCGACACCGTGCGCGTGATCGACTCGCTTGCCGTCTACAAGGACGCCGCCGGCGAGCTTGAGGTCGAGCACCTCAGCAACCTGTCGGAGCAGGAGGCGATCGAGCTCGGCACCAAAGTCGGTGCGTTGATCGGCCTCGGAATCGACGGCGAGGAGGGGGCGGAGGCCGGAGCGATCGCAGGCGCAGAGGCCGTCGCCGCCAATGGCGGCGCGCAGGTGTTCACCGCCCAGGAAGGTTGGGATGTGCTCGAGGACATTCCGAACGACTCTGCGGCGGCGCTGATCCTGCTGGAGCACCACTGGGCCGTGCCCCTTCGCGACGCGATCGTCCGCGCCGGCGGCTTCCGCCTCAATGACGGCTTCATCAGCCCGCTCGACCTGGTCGACATCGGGCTGGTCTCGGCGGAGGAAGCGCAGGAACTTCACGCGATGGAGACGTCGGCTGCAGCAACTCCCGCGTAATTCAGGCACGGTCGCGGAATCGGAGGATTGAGATGATTGGTGGACGCAGAGTCGCTCGTCGGACGGGTCGGCGCACAGCCCGGCGGGTCTCCCGCCGTCGGTAGTTAGCTGCACGCGGACGGCTCAAGGAATGGGTTTGCCCGGCATCTGCTCGTCCGTCGAGGATGGCTGCATGTCGCCCCGCCTGCACGCCGACGAAGTCGACATCGACACCGATCGGGTGCGTGCGCTGGTCGCCGGGCAGCTGCCGGAGTACGCCGGGTGGTCGCTGCGCAGGGTGGCGTCGGGGGGTACGGAGAACGCCGTGTTCC
>DASXJE010000088.1 GCA_036497565.1 Mycobacteriales bacterium | reverse complement strand
CCGCCCTCGGCGCACCGGCCCGCCGCCGCCTCGCCGGGCGGACCGGCTCCCACCACGACTACGTCGACCTCGTCCATCAGCTCAGCTCCTCGCGTTTCGGATCACTCCGTGATGGTCCGCCATCCACGACCGGCGTTGCAGCGATCCGCCGAACGTACCGTCCCGGATAGGGTCGGGCGCATGCCCGAGACGGACCCGGCGTTCGCCGCATTCTGCGAGTCGGGGCTGTGGCCGGGCCTGAGCCGGGCGCTCGCCGCCGGCCTCCCCGACGCCGGGATCCACGGTCCGGACGACGTGACCGCCGAGCGCCTCGGCGCCCTGCCGCAGGTCGGTTCGATCCGCGCGGGGCGCCTGCTGTCCGCGTGGATCGGCTCGGCCGGCACCTATGAGACGGCCCGGCTGATCGTGGCGGCAGGCCTGCCCGCGCGGCTGGCCGGCCGCGCATCGGAGGTCATCGGCGACGACGCCGCGCGGCGGTTGCGGGACGACCCGTGGCTGCTGGTCGACCTTCCCGAGGTCCGGATCGTCGAGGCCGACCGGTTCGCGGTCACGACCGTCCCCGGCGTACGGCGCGACGATCCGCGGCGGGCCCGCGCGCTCGTCGTCGACACGTTGAACCGGGCCGCCCGCGACGGGCACACCGCCGTCCCGGTCGAGCTGGTGGTCGCGGCGCTGGCCGCGTCCGATGCCGGCGACCCCAAGGCGGCGGTGGTCGCCGCCTGCGACGCGCGCGGGGTGGTCGCCGCGACCCTCGGCGGCACCGCGGTGCTCGCCCTGGCCCGTTACGCCGGCGCCGAGGAGCGCGCAGCTGAGGCGCTGGCCCGCCTCTCCGACACCGCGAAGCCGATTGCCGACGACCGAGCCGACGACGGGGCCGACGACCCGCCGGACGAGTCGCTCGACGCCGGCCAACAGCGCGCCGTGGCGGCCGCCCTCGAGCACGGCGTGAGCGTGCTCACCGGCGGCCCGGGCACCGGCAAGAGCCGCACAGTCGCGAGCGTCGTCCGCCGGGCCGAACGGGCCGGTGCCCGGATCGCCCTCGCCGCGCCGACCGGCCGGGCGGCCAAACGGCTCGAGGAGCTCGCCGGGGCTCCAGCCAGCACGCTGCACCGGCTGCTGGGGGCGCAGGCCGGCGGCCGCAGCAGGCCAGGCTCGGCGCCGGAGTTCGCTCGCGGTGAGGGGTGGCCGCTGGACGCCGACCTCGTCGTCGTCGACGAGGCGTCGATGCTCGACGCCGACCTCGCCGACGCCCTGCTCGCCGCCTGCGCGGACGGCACCCACCTGCTCGTCGTCGGCGACGCCGCCCAGCTGCCGTCGATCGGCCCGGGCCGGGTGCTCGCCGACATCGTCGAGTCCGGCGTCATTCCGGTCACCGAGCTCACGACCCTCTACCGGCAGGCGGAGGGCGGGGCCATCGCCCGGCTGGCGACCGCGGTGCGCGCCGGTGACCTCCCGCCGGTCGAGGACCCCGACCGCGAGGTGGTGATCGTCCCGGCCCGGGGGTCGGCCGAGGCGGGTCACCGGACGGTGCAGCTGGTGACCGACTCGATCCCCCGGGCGCTGTCCATCGAGCCGAGCCAGATCCAGGTGGTGACACCGGTTCACAAGGGCCCGGCCGGGACGATCGCGCTCAACCGCGTCCTCAAGGCCGCGCTCAATCCCGGCGACGGCACGGTCGGCGGATTCGACGTCGGCGACCGGGTCGTCGCCACGGCCAACCATCTCGACGTCGAGCCCAACGGCTTCGCCAACGGCGAGGTCGGCGTCGTCACCGCCGCACGCGACGGTGCGGTCACCGTCGACTTCGCCTCCGGGCCCGCGACCGTACGCGGCCGGTCACTGTCCGACATCGTGCACGGCTGGGCGATCACCGTGCACCGCGCCCAGGGCTCGGAGTGGCCGGCCGTCGTCGCGGTCTTCCCGCCCGAGGCCGGCGGCCTGCTGTCCCGCCCGCTGGTCTACACCGCGCTCACCCGCGCCCGGGCCCATCTGTCCGTCGTGCACGCCGCCGGACCGGCGCTCGCACATGCCGTACGCCGGATCGGGTCCCGGCCGCGCCGGACCAGGCTCGGCGAGCTGCTCACCGACGCGATGCCCGAATAGCCGCCCCCGATGCCGGCCGTCCGCGTTGCCGGCGGGTGATCGGCGGGCAAACCTGGGGCGGCTAGAGACGAACGCGGCGGGGCGGTGCACAATAGCGGGCATGGCCGCGGTGGACGGTGGAGTGATCGAAGCAGATTACGAATACGTGCCGGTGCGGATTCCGCCCGGCACGGACCGGCGGAGCGCCGCCGTGCAACTCAGCCTGCAGGCCGAATACGGCGGCTGGGAGTTGGCCCGGCTCCGGCTCCGCACCGACGGAACCCGGCAGGTGTGGCTGCGCCGCCGCCGGACCAACCAGCGGCTGCCTGGGCCCTCGCTCTGATCCTCAGCCGGACGACGTTCCGCCCTGCAGCTCCAATCGCGGTATCCCCGGCGGGTCGAACCCGAGCATCTGACCGTAGAAGGACAGCTCGCTCTCCAGCGCGGTGATGCGGTTTTCCGCCCGCCGGAAACCGTGCTGCTCACCCGGGAAGAGCAGGTAGGCATACGGGATGCCGCGCCGGACGAGCGCGTCGCGGAACATCTCCGCCTGCGACGGCGGCACGATCACGTCCTCCGCGCCCTGCAGCAGGAGCACCGGGCACGAGACCTGGTCGACGTGCGAGAGCGGCGCCCGCTCGACGTAGCGGTCCCGCGTCTCGGGCAACGGCCCGACCAGGCCGTCGACGTAGCGGGATTCGAAGTCGTGCGTGTCGGCGACGAAGTGCTCGAGCTCGGCGACTCCGAAGTACGACGCGCCGGCGGCGTAGACGTCGGTGCTGGTGAGCGAGGCGAGCGTCGTCCACCCGCCCGCGCTTCCGCCACGGATCGCCAGGCGCTCCCCGTCGGCCTCACCGGCGGCGACGAGGCCTTGCACCGCGGACACGCAGTCCTCGACGTCGACGACGCCCCACTGTTCGCGCAGCCGCTCCCGGTAGGCGCGGCCGAAGCCGGTCGAGCCGCCGTAGTTGACGTCGATGACGCCGATGCCGCGGCTGGTGAAGTAGGCGACCGCCAGGTCGAGCGTCGCTGCGGAACCGGCCGTGGGCCCGCCGTGCACCGAGACGACGTAGGGCGGACGCTCCCCCTCCGGGCCGACGACGTCGGGGTTGCGGGGCGCGAAGACGATGGCGTGCACCTCGCGGCCGCCGACGCCCGGCACCGTCACGGTGCGCGTCGCCGGGAGGTAGTCGGTCGGCACCGCCTCGTCCGTGGCCCGACGGACCTCCTCGAACGATCCGTCCGACGGGTCGACGAGCAGGACCGCGGTCGGACGGTCGGCAGCCGCACCGACCACGGCGAGCCGTCGACCGTCGGTCGACAGCGTGCTGCCATAGGTCGTGCAGGGAAGGTCGAGATCGCGCAGCGCACCGGTGGCCGGATCGAGTAGGCCGAGCCGTTCCTCGTCGGTCCCGTGCACCACCGCGAGCCGGCCGTCGCCGAGTACGGCGTACGACGTCTGACCGAGGGTCCACAGGGCACCGGCGAACTCCTCCTCCCGCGGGCACAACGCCTCGGGGGCGGCGCCGTCGAGGCCGACCCGGTGCAGGTTCCACCACCCGGACCGGTCGCTGATGACGTAGAGGCTGTCGGGTCCGGCCCACTCCGGCTGCAGCACGGACTCCTGCTGGCCCCCGAGCAGCACCCGCGGGCGCCCGACGGTGCCGTCGGCGGAGACGTCGGCAACCCGAAGCTCGGTGCCGTCCCACGGCATCTGGGGGTGGTCCCAGGCGATCCACGCCAGCCGGCGTCCGTCGGCGGACGGCCGCGGAAAGGCCAGGAAGTCGCTCCCGCCGACCAGCTCACGAACCCGGTCGGGCTCGGCCGCCGCGGACCCGTCCAGCGGCACGGCGATCAGATGCCGGGTGACCTTGTCGTCGCGGTAGGACTCGCGCACGCACCAGATCTCCGTACCGTCCGGCCCGAGCACCAGGTCGGCGTAACGGTCGGCTGACGGGGTCGGCGGGGCCGGCGTCAGCGGCGCCGGCGATCCGCCGGGCTCGAGACGGTAGATCCGCTGGTCGTCGAAATGGCAGAAGACCAGGAAGTACCCGTCGTCGGACGGGACGGTCAACCAGCACGAGCCGCCGTATTCGTGCACCCGGCTGCGGGCGTTCCACGGAGCGGGCAACACCTCGACGATCGAGCCGTCGGCCGCCCGGCGGAGCACGGCGTAGCGACCCGATTCGTGCGGGCGGTCTTCGATCCACCAGGGCTCGGCACCGACGATCGCGGGGAGCGACAGCCGCCGCCCGGCCCGGACGACGTCGGCCGCGGTGATCGGCGAGGGCCAGGCGCCGTAGGGCACCGTGGCCGGCGCGCTCAACACGACCTCAGGAGGCGGTCGAGCACCCGGACGCCGAAGGTGAGGCCGTCGACCGGCACCCGCTCGTCGATCCCGTGGAAGAGCGCCGCGAAGTCGAGCGTGGGCGGCAGCAGCAACGGCGAGAAACCGAAGCAGCGCATGCCCAACCGCTCGAACGACTTCGCGTCGGTGCCGCCGGACATCATGTAGGGCACCGGCTTCGCCGCCGGATCCTCGGCCCGCAGCGCCGCGGACATGGCGTCGACCAGGGCTCCGTCGAAGGTCGTCTCGACCGCCTGGTCGTGCACGATCCACTCCCGGCTGATGTCGGGCCCGAGGATCTCGTCGAGCTGCCGCTCGAACTCCTGCTCCTGACCGGGCAGGAAGCGGCCGTCGACGGTGCCCGACGCCGTACCGGGGATGACGTTGCTCTTGTAGCCGGCCCGCAGCATCGTCGGGTTGGCGGTGTTGCGCAGCGTCGCGCCGACGATGCGGGCGAGGTTGCCCAGCCGGGCCAGCGTGCCCTCGATGTCGTCGGGGTCGAAGTCGACGCCGAAGGTCTCCGCCAGCGCCTCCAGGAACGCGCGGGTGGTCTTGGTCATGACGACCGGGAACTGGTGACTGCCCAGCCGGGCCATCGCCGCGCTGAGCTCGGTGACCGCGTTGTCGTCGTGCACCATCGAGCCGTGGCCCGGTCGGCCGGAGGCCGTGAGCCGCATCCAGGCGAGGCCCTTCTCGGCGGTCTGGATCAGGTAGAGGCGCAGGTCGTCGCGCACCGTGAGGCTGAATCCGCCGACCTCACTGATCGCCTCGGTCGCGTCGGCGAAGAGGTCGGCGTGGTTGTCGACGAGGTAGCGCGCGCCCTTCCGGCCGCCGTGCTCCTCGTCGGCGACGAACGCGAGCACGAGGTCGCGCGGCGGCTTGCGCCCGTCGCGCATCCACTGCCGCGCGAGCGCCAGGATCATCGCGTCCATGTCCTTCATGTCGATCGCGCCCCGGCCCCACAGGTAGCCGTCACGCTCCTCGCCGGAGAACGGGTGCACGCTCCACTCCGCCGGGTCGGCCGGCACCACGTCGAGGTGACCGTGCAGGAGCAGCGCCGGCCGGGACCGGTCCTCGCCCTCGATGCGGGTCACGACGCTTGCCCGGCCGGGTTCGGACTCCAGGAGGGTGGTCGAGAGCCCGACCTCTTCGAGCTTGGCCGCAACGTACTCAGCGGCCGTGCGTTCACCCTGGGTGGTGTCCGGGTCGCCGGTGTTGGTCGTGTCGATGCGAATGAGGTCGGAGCACAGCTCGACGACCTCGTCCTCGGCGGTGGGGCTCATGGGGACTTTTTACCAGGCGGGCCCGGCTCGATGCGGGCGGCCGGGAGCACCTGTGGGCGCTGGTTGGGGAGACCGGGCCCGGGTCCGATAGAGTGCTAGGCCGAGCGCGGCAGTCGGATACGGCAGGCCGTCGCAGGTCCGAGTGGCGGAATGGCAGACGCGCTAGCTTGAGGTGCTAGTGCCCTATTAATGGGCGTGGGGGTTCAAGTCCCCCCTCGGACACCAATGTGATGTCTCGGGACATCGTGGACGGATGTCTCGGGTCATAGTGAACACCTTCAGCCCTTGGCTGGGGGTGTTTTCTTTTGTGCTGGTAGTCGCGGGTGGGGTCGAGGATGAGTTCGCGGATGAGGGTGCCGTCGGGGATGCTGATGCGGATGTGCAGGTCGGCGACGGCGATCTTGACCGGTGTTTCGCGCCAGCGGGCGCCGACGCCGATGTGGTGAGTCCAGACACCCTCTCGGACACCAAGCCGGACATCGAGCGGGCGCCCGCGTAGCGGTCACGGGGACGACGCCGGCGACATCGTGCGTGCTACTCGCACTTCCTGGCCAGATATGCGAGTAGGGCGCACGATGATGCGGCGGCGCAGCTCGCTCACCGGAGGGGCGGAGGCCGGTGCGGCGTAACACGCTCTAGGCGTCCGCGAAACGATCCATCAGCAGCCTGACGATCGGCCAGGCGCCATCGGTCGTGTTGGACACGACTGTCCACGTGCGGCCGGACCGGGGATCGTGCGCGCTGCGGAACGACACCCCGTGGTCGGCACCCTCGAGATACACCGTCGAGCCGGTTGCATGCAGCCAGAAGCCCATCCCGTAGCGGCTCCGACTCTCCGGTACGTCGCTGATCGGGGTCACCATCCGGGCCACGACGTCCGGCGGCAGGATCGCGCCGGCGAAGAGCGCCGCCCAGAAGGCGCGGAAGTCGGCGACGGTCGAATACGCGCCACCGTCGCCATTACCGCGCACCGGCAGATGAAAGACATTGGTGCGACCGTCATCGAGATAGCCGACCGCGGCTCGACCGGGCAAGTCGTCCGAACGGAGAAATCCGGTGTCGGCCATGCCGGCCCGGGCGAGGACGCGTTCGCCGACGAGATCGTAGAAGGACCCTCCCCCGACGCGCTCGGCGACCACGGCGAGTACGACGAAACCGCCGTTGCAGTAGGCGAATCGCTCGCCCGCCGGGAAGCTTGTCGGGAAGCCGTCGAGGGCGGGCAGGTAGTCGGCGGTGGCGATCAGGTCCTGCATCCGCACGCGTAGCAGGAACTCGTCCTCGTGCTCCTCGTCGAGATAGTCCCCGATCCCGGACCGGTGCGCGAGGACCTGCTCGACCGTGACGTCGTCGGCGATCAGCGGGAGGTCGGCGCCGAGCACAGAACGCAGCCGGGTGTCCCACCGCAGCGCACCCTCGGCGATCAGTCCGGCGACGACGAGAGCGGTGAATCCTTTGTTGCCGCTTGCGATGGCGAACATCGTGTCGGCCGTCGCGACGATACCGTGCCGGCGGTCGGCCAGTCCGTAAGCCCGTTCGTAGTCGATCTCATCGCCGCGGCTCACCGACACCACGCCGGAGAAGTCACCGGCGAGGCGAGCGACCTCGTCGCCGATCGCACGGTCGGACGAACCCATGCGCGCATTCAACCAGCGTCCGCTCACCCCCACGCCCCTACTGGCAAGATCGATCCTCACAGTCGAGCGGCGAGGAGGAGCGGGACATGGCGAGGGCCTACTGGATCAACACGTTCACGACGATCAAGGACAACGACAAGCTCGCCGCCTACATCGAGCTCGCCGGCCCGGCCATGCGGGCCGCCGGCGGACGCTTCCTGGCCCGCGGCAACCCGGCGCACGCCTTCGAATCGGG
>DASXJE010000087.1 GCA_036497565.1 Mycobacteriales bacterium | reverse complement strand
CGACCGTAGACGGACACGTGTCGGACACTCCTGGCGTCAAAGGGCTCGCGCTGCCATCCGCCCGAACGTGAGTGCAGGCGCAGCCCGGCGATCCGCGCCATCAGATCCATCTCGCTCGGCCACACGAAACGCGTGACGATGGGGGACAGCCGGATGCCGTCAGCAGCCAATGTCACATGGCATTCGTCGAGTAGCTGGGTGGCGCGGTCGTAGCGGCCGACGTCGAGCGTGACGTGGTCGGTCGCCACCGCTTCGGCGTCGACGTACTGGTCGCGTACGGCGTACATCGGGTCCGGCACGGCGGCCTCGACGAGGAAGACGCCGTCGTCGGTGAGATGTCGGGCGACGTTCTGGAAGCAGCGCACCTGATCGTCCTGGGTCAGCAGGTTGAACAGGGTGTTGAAGACGAGGTAGATGAGCCGGTAGGTGCCCGGGACCGGCACCTCGGCCATGTCGCCCGGCGTCACCTCGATCTGGTCACCGCCGGGCTTGCCGCGAAGTCTCGCGATCATCGCCGCCGACTGTTCGATGCCGTCGACGCGCACCCCGGTCGCGGCGAGCGGGAGGCCGATGCGTCCGGTGCCGATCGCGAGTTCGAGGACGGGCCCGTCGCCGGCGAGTTGCCGCAGGCAGTCGACCGTCTCGGCCTCGTCACCACGCAACGTGTCGTCGTAGCTGGCGGCGACGTCCTCGCCGAAGCTGTTCATCGGATCGAAGCGCACGCCGGAGTAAGACACGCGCCGGTTTGCGCTGGCAACCGGATTACCCGTCAGACCTGGTCCACCAGGGCGGCGGCGAAGCGTGAAGCGAGCGTCGCGACCGCGGCACGCAGTTCTTGCCCGCCTTCGACGCGGAATCCGAACGGCACGCTCGCCAGCCACTCCTGCGCATACATCGTCGGATTGCTGGTGCTGCCGACGAGTACGCAGCCATCCGCACAGGATTCAAGGCGTCCCATGGGAGGCCGGATCCACGGCGCCACCTCGGCCACGGGAACGTCGAACACGACGCGGGTGGCGAACTCCCAGCCGGTACCGAGGTTCTCCTCCAGCGTGACCACCGGGTCGAGGTCGTCTGGCGGCTCGAAACGGTGCGTCGTCTGCTGGACCGCGCGGACCCGGTCGACCCGGAACGTGCGGATCGCGTCCGCCCGCGGGACGTGACACAGGAGGTACCAACGCCCGTAACGGACGACGACTGCCCAGGGGGCCAGCTCGATCTCCCACTCGTTGCCGGACTCGCTCCGATACGTGACCAGTACTCGATGCCTGGCCGCGATGGCCGCGACAAGTGCGCTGGTGGTGGCCGGATCCGGACGGGCGGAGTAATGATCCGGCGCGGCCGACGCGTGCTCGCGCAGCACCGCCGCTTGCCGACCAACGTTCTCGGGCAGAGCCCGGATGACCTTGCCCAGCGCAGAACTGACGAGGTCGTCGGCGTCGGCCGCGGCCGGCTGGCGATCCAGCGCCGCCATGACCAGGTCAAGGGCCTCGGCCTCGGTGAAGACGACCGGAGGCAGCCTCGTTCCGCGCCCGAGCCGGTACCCACCATGAGGGCCCCGGGCCGACTGGACCGGGATGCCCGCCTCGCGGAGGATCCCGACGTACCGACGCGCGGCCCGCTCCGTGACGCCCAACCTCGTGGCGAGTTCGTCGGCCGTCGTGCCGGGGCGGGTCTGGAGGATCTCGAGGGCACGAAGGGCCCGTGCGGTGGGGCTGAGATCGGTCGGCACCCGAGCAGACTAGGTGACCACCCCAATGAACCGGAAGCGGAACGTCCGGAATATGTCCTAGCGTGATCTCACCGCACTGGAGAAAGAGGATCAACCGTGGAGATCGTGCTCATTGCCGGACTGTGGCTCGACGGATCCGCGTGGGCCGATGTGGTGCCCGCGCTCGAGGAACTCGGCCACCACGCCGTGCCGCTCACCCTTCCGGGGCAGGGTGACGGGTCTTCGTCGGCCACGTTCGACGACCAGGTGGTAGCGGTGCTCGCCGCCGTAGACTTAGCGCCCGAAAAGCCCCTGGTGGTAGGGCATTCCGCCGCCTGCACCTTGGCTTGGGTGGCCGCCGACGCGCGGCCGGAGAAGGTCGCCAGGGTCGCCATGATCGGCGGCTTCCCGTCTGCCGACGGAGCCACCTACGCCGATCTCTTCCAGACGAAGGACGGCGCGATGCCCTTCCCGGGCTGGGGCCCATTCGAAGGGCCCGACTCGGCCGATCTCGACGAGGAGGCCAGGGGTCGTTTCGCGTCCGCGGCCATCCCCGTTCCCGAAGGGGTGACCAAGGGCGTGGTGCATTACGCGGACGAGCGACGCTTCGACGTTCCGGTGGTGCTCGTGTGCCCCGAGTACACGCCCGCCGATGCTCTGGAATGGATCGAGGGCGGGGACGTCGCCGAACTCCCCACGGCCAAGCACCTCGACTACGTCGACATCGACTCGGGCCACTGGCCCATGGTCACCAAGCCGACCGAACTCGCCCGGCTCCTTGCCGCGGCTGCGGAGTCCTGAGATGGCGCCGAAGTCGCGTGTCGAGTCGACGTCGTCGTACACGACTCGACCCCTCGACGCCTCCACGTGGGATTCCTTCGCGGACCTGCTCGAGCGCAACGACGGGGTCTTCGGTGGTTGCTGGTGTCTCGGGTTTCACCCGGAGCGCCGCCAGCGGGGAATCAGCCGTCGCGAGGTCAAGGAGGAGCGCGTTCGAACCGATCGTGCGCACGCC
>DASXJE010000086.1 GCA_036497565.1 Mycobacteriales bacterium | reverse complement strand
GATCCGCGCACGTACGGTCGGGCGCGCTACCTGAGCTAATCTGATAATGACACCCGTTGTCAATTGCGTTTACCGACGGTCGTCGGATGGTGGCCGACGTCGCGCCACCGCGCACGAAGAAACACGCGGCGCGGGACGGTTGCCTGTCCTTGAGTACTTCAGGCCGCGATCGGCTGATGATCCGAAAGGCGTCCACGCAGAAGATGCAGCGAAGCAGGCTGGGTGCGCCAGTTTCCGCTCGGAGATGGCATCACCGATCGGGCCGATCCCTCGGGAAGTCATGATCATCGTCTGCCGAGGCGGCCGCGTTCAGGTCGTCTGGGTGGCCATCGCTTGGGTCCCAGTCGGAATTGGGCGCCCGACGGCGGAGTTGCCCAGCGTCCGATGGGCTTGCAGCGACCGGATCAGACGCCGCAACCTGGTCGGGGACGGGCCAATGATCAGCCCAGGGTGATGATTGACGTGCAGGTGAGGACACCGGTCACGGTGACCAAACCACCATGGGTGCCGCTCTCCGGGGTAAGGCGGCCGGAGAAGGTCAGCGTCTTTCCGGTGCGCCGCACAGTGGGTGGTGTTCGGATCCGCTCGTCGCTCCACGCCTGACCGGAGGTCAGCTTCAGCTCGATTCTGCGGAGCGTCGAGGTATCGGTGCTCACGCCGAGCGTGTTCGGGATCCCGGCGGCAAGGCTCGTCGACCCCCGAGCTAACAGCCCGTCCGGCGCGTTGGGGCTGCGGATACAAGTGACCGCGCTGAACCGCAGCCGTTTGGAGATCGCGCCCGCCAACGTGGCGTAGCCGTGACCGGGAGCTCCCGTGTGCGGCGGGCCGACCGGAAGGCCGCCGCCGGCAGCCGGACCCGCGGCCGGCGACGACGAGGCGGGCGCCGGGCGTGTCAATTGGCCGGCCTGGCCGGTCTTTGCGGCGGTGTTACCGAGCAGCACAAAGGCGAGGATGACCGCCAACCCGGCGAAAACCAGTAACCAACGCGACATCTCGCCTCCTTCGCATCCCGGACAACCGAGATTGTCCGTCACCAACGATCCATCTGACATGACCCTCAGGTGCCCAGCAATCGAGGATCCACCGTTCACCCGCGTACTTGTCAACAACAGTCAGACTCTGCATTCCTATCGTCCGGATCGCTCCCGCGGCCGCATGGCGACCCTCCTCGGCCTCGCTTCCGCGACGACACCCGCGAGCCGCCGAGGCTGCTCGACGAGACTGAAGTCGACCCCACACAGCTGCCTCAGCTGTCGGCGTCCGCAGGGGTAACCAGCCACATACTCATGTTGTCGTGAGGGTGAATTGTTAGTAGCCCGCGTCTGTTGCCCGCCACCTGAAGGTAGTGAGCAGTTGCTATGCGCGATGCTCCACTGAGCTGGTGTGTCAAAGACGAAGGGCTGTTGGACGCTGCTTCGCGTCGCATCCCGGAATTGTCAGACCTGCGCGCCATCGTGGCTACGGCAGCGAACCAACACTGGATCTACTTGACGGATTGCCGGGGTCGGCTCCCGGCGCACTCGGCTAGAGGCCGCATCTTCTGACAACGAGCCGCACACAACACATTGAATTGCTTCCGCTGCTTGATCTGTGCTGTGGCTCGTCGCTTGAGCGGCCCAAGCGTCGGTGAGTCCACCTCCTGGTCCCGCCCTTCATGGACGGCGTACCGCGCGGAAGGCCGCATCCTCCGCGCGGTACGCCCAAAGGGGTTGTGGTGCGGGAGCCACCTGCGAAGGCCCGATGGGTTGTGTCGCTGTATCCGGACGCCGGCGAGGCCGGGGGATCGTTGCGCGGCACCGGGCCGCCGCCGTCACGGGGCGTCGGCCCTGCAGACCCGGATCGGGCTAGAGCGGAGGCGGGGCGGCGGGCGCGTACCAAGGTGCGCCGTTACTGCGCCAGCAATCGGCTCAACCGCCTCGGCACCCTGACCTATGGCGGCGAGGGGTGTCACGATCCGCAGCAGGTCCGGGTTGACGCAGGCGTGTTCTTCCGGTCGCTTCGCGAGGATGTGGGTGGGAAGGCGATGCCTTACCTGTGGGTGCCCGAGTGGCATCCTGGCGGGCACGGTCTCCACCTGCATTTCGCGGTCGGCCGCTACATCAAACGCTCGTCGGTCGAGCGCGCATGGGGGCATGGCTTCGTCCATATCAAGCTGCTCGGTGACCTGCCGGTGGGATCGGGTCGGCTCGACGAGAGTCGTCTGGCAGCGCGATACCTGGCCAAGTACGTCACCAAGGAGCCCGAGGATTCCCTGGCCGGCCTGCACAGGTACGAGGTCGCTCAGGGCTTCCAGCCGCGGCGGGTTGCGTTTCACGCCGACACCGGAACCGAGGCGTTATCCATCGCCATCTACCAGATGGCGCGGCCACCGGACTACGTGTGGTGGTCGTCGCAGGAGGAGCAGTGGCAGGGGCCGCCGGCGGTGTGGGCGTCATGGGCTGCGTAGACCCGCAAGAGATCCGGGACCTCGTCGACCGGTCCTGCGCAGATCAAGGGCTACCGGTGAAGGTGAGCTCACCGGCCGTCGTCGATGCGGTCGTCTCCTTGTTGCGGCCCGGGGCTGCGCGCAATCGAACCCCTGGTCAGTCGTCACAACCGCCAGACCGGGGTGACTCTGCCGGGGTCGACATAGTGGATGCCGGGTCGTGCGGGGCTGATGACGACGTGGTCCAGGATGGCGCGGACGATGGCACGCTGTCGGTCGAGGTTGAGTGCCGCCCATTGGCGTCGTAGGGCGTCGCCGTTGCCGATGTAGTCGCTCACGACGCTCGCTCTGGCGGCGTGCGCCAGCCGGCGGCGAGATTCGTTCAACCGTCCTTCGATTGGGCGCTTGGCCTGGATCCACTCAACTGCGGTGATAGTCCGCGTGGCGTACAGCTGGGTGAGTTCTTCCAGCTGGGCGACGTCGGCGTCAATCGACTCTTGAAGTGTGGTGTTGTCGGCGGCGCTTGTCGCACGCCCTTCCAGCGCCGCGCTGAGTTCAGTGGTGTCGAGGCGGTAGAGGACGGTTCCGGTTATGAGCTCTTCGAGTGGCCCGGCGTTGATGGCCATCCGGCCGCACCCGCCGAAGTCGTGACCGGACCTGCAAAGGTATCGCCGGGTGTCGTATCGCATCATCGAGTACATCTTGGTGCCGCAACGAGAGCACCGGCACATGCCCGAAAGCAGATAACTGCGCGCCGCCCGGTTGGTCCGTCGGGTGGGGTCCGTAAGCATCGCACGCAGTCGCTCGCCCACGCCCTCTGGGAAGATCGCCGGCCACACGGCTTGCCCGATGACTTCACCGTGACTGGTCCGAAGGCCTGAGTATCGGGGGTTGAGGAGAAGCTGTCGCAGTACGGGCGTTCGCCACGGTTTGCCGCTGACCGTCCGTACATCGCTCTCATGCAACCAGCGGCACAATGACGGCAGGCTTTCGCCGGCCAAGGCACGCTCGGCCAAAGACCGCAGGACCTCGGCCTCGCCCTTTTCGACGGTGACCTTGTCGTCCTTGTAGCCGAATGCCCGTGGCCCTCCCATGTTTGGCTTACCTGCCTGCGCGACCTCCAGCGCCTTGCGTCTTCCCCGTCGCCTCTTGGAATCGCTTTCGTTCGCCGCTACGGCGGAGAGCAGACGAGCAACCAGCAGACCATCTCCGGACCCGAGGTTGAAGTCGCCGTGGAGGGTCACCACGCTCGAGACGTTCGCCGTCGTGCAGGTTTGAACGAACTCCTCGAGCTCGATCGGTCGGCGGTGTAGTCGGTCCAGATGCCAGACGATGACTCCGTCGCGCAACTGGTTCTTGATGTCATCGAGCATCCGGCGATAGGCGGGTCTCTGCCTGCCGCTGTACGCACTGATGTCATCGTCGACGTACTCCTCCGCGATGGTCCAGCCGCGCCTGTTCGCCTCCTCTCGGCAATCGGTGAGCTGGCGACGGACACCAAGGCCGTCGCCGTCGCGGTCCTGCGAGATCCGCGCGTAGATCGCGACTGCTCCGAGCGTGGCTGTCACCGGGGCAGCTTAACGAATGGTCGTGAAGACGACCCTGCTGAACTGCCTATGTGCGGCGATCCCCGCGCGGGAAAGGATCGTGACCTGCGAGGAGGTCTTCGAGCTTCGCATCCCGTTGCCCGACGTCGTGTCGATGCAGACCCGGCAGGCCAACCTCGAGGGCACCGGCGAGATCCAGCTGCGGCGCCTGGTCAAGGAGGCGCTGCGGATGCGGCCCTCCCGGATCATCGTCGGCGAGGTCCGCCAGGAGGAGTGCCTCGACCTGCTGATCTCCCTCAATTCCGGGCTGCCTGGCATGTGTTCGATCCATGCCAACTCCGCGCGCGAGGCCGTCGTCAAGATGTGCACACTTCCGTTGCTCGCCGGCGAGAACGTCGGGCACAGCTTCGTCGTGCCGACGGTCGCGAGCAGCGTCGACCTCGTCGTACACACCGACACCGACCACTCCGGACATCGTCGGGTGCGCGAGATCGTCGGGATACCCGGCCGGGTCGAGGGCGACGTGATCGAGACCGCGGACATCTTCACCACGCGTGCTGATCGACTGGTCCGCGCCGACGGCTTCCCGCCGCACCCGGACCGCTTCTCGCGGCTGGGGATAGACCTGGCCGCGCTGCTCTCCGGGACATCCGTCGAGCCGGGGCGCGGCGACACTCTCCGGCGCGGAGCCTGACATGGGGGCTCTGCTGGGGCTGGTCTTCGGGATCGGTCTGCTGTTGATCTGGCGCGGCGTCTCTTCCCGGCCCTCTGTGCGTCCCACCGGTGCAGGCTCCTGGTCGAGGCGTCGTAACGAGCTCCTGCAGCAGGCCGGCGTCGAAGGCGTGACGTCGACACAGTTGGTCCTGATCCAACTCGCGGCCTCTCTGGTCGTCCTCGTCATCATCGTGCTGGCGACGAGCAGCCTCGCCATCGCGGTCTGCTTCGCCGTGATGGGGTTCTTCGGACCGCTCGCGCTCGTTCGCCGGCTGCGATCCAAGCGCAGCGTGGAGCTGCGGGAGGTCTGGCCGGAGGTCGTCGACAACCTCGCCTCCGGCGTGCGCGCCGGCCTCGCGCTGCCTGAGGCCCTGTCGTCCTTGGGCAGTCGCGGGCCGGAGCAGCTGCGGGCACCGTTCCGCCGGTTCGGCGCCGACTACCGGGCCAGCGGCCGCTTCATGGAGTGCCTGGACCGGTTGAAGGATGCGCTGGCCGATCCGGTCGGCGACCGCATCTGCGAGACGCTGCGGGTGGCCCGCGAGGTCGGCGGGACCGATCTCGGCCAGGTCCTCCGTACGCTCTCCGCGTTCCTCCGCGAGGACGCCCGCACGCGTGCCGAGTTGGAGACGCGGCAGGGCTGGACGATCAACGCTGCCCGACTGGCCGTGGCCGCGCCATGGCTGGTGCTGCTCCTGCTCGCCACCCAGTCGACGACCCTTGCGGCCTACGACACCCCGACCGGCGCGCTGGTGCTCGCCGCCGGCGGCGCCGTATGCGTCGTCGCCTACCGGATCATGGTGCGCATCGGCCGGCTTCCACAGGAGCGGCGGGTGCTGCGATGAGCCCGGTGCTCGCCGGTGCGCTGCTCGGGCTGCTCGCGGCCGGCGGGCTGCTGATGGCGGTCGCCGCCTCGCCGCCGGCCCGGCCGGTCCGGCTCGCCGACCGGCTCTCGCCGTACCTGCGGGACAGCCCGCCGCCGTCTCGGCTCCTGAGCGGCGACGGCCGGCCGACCGTCGGCCTGCTCGAACCGCTGCGCCGCCTGCTCACCCCGGTGCTCGCCGATGCGACCCGGGTCGTCGACCGCCTGGTGGGCGGCCGCGGGTCGGTACGACGTCGGCTCGGCGTGCTGGACCGGTCCGCGAGCGTCGAGGACTTCCGCATCGAGCAGGTCCTGTGGGGCGCGGTCGGTCTCGCTGCCGGGGTGCTCGTGTCGGCGTCGTTCTCCGTGAGCAGCGGTCGGATAAATCTGGTGTCGAGCCTGCTGTTCTGCCTCGGCGGTGTCGTGGCCGGCGTCCTGGCCAGGGACTGGTGGCTCACCGCGCAGGTGCGCCGGCACGAGGAGGCCGTGCTCGCCGAATTCCCTGTCGTGGCGGAGTTGTTGGCGCTGGCCGTGACCGCCGGGGAGGGGCCGACCGGTGCGATCGAGCGGGTCTGCCGGCTCACCGGTGGCGAGTTGGCTCGTGAGCTCGGCGACGCCCTGGCGCGGGCCCGGGCCGGTGCACCGCTGGTCCAGGCGCTGCAGGAGCTGGCCGACCGCACCAGGATCGACTCCCTCTCGCGGTTCGTCGACGGGCTGATCGTGGCGATCGAGCGGGGCACCCCGCTAGCGGACGTGTTGCGTGCGCAGGCCGCCGACGTCCGGGAGGCCGGCAAGCGGGCGTTGCTCGAGGCCGGCGGAAAGAAAGAGATCGGCATGATGGTGCCGGTCGTCTTCTTGATCCTTCCCGTCACCGTGCTTTTCGCCCTCTATCCGGGATTCATCAGCATCGTCGCGCTCGCGCGGTAGCCGTGAGCGCTGGGAAAGGAGACACCATGCGACCGGAGATGGTCCTGTGGTCGATACGCATGTGGGCGTCCGGTGTGTTCGACACCGTACGTCGGGACGACGCCGAGCGCGGCGACGTACCAGGCTGGGTCATGGTGACCCTGATGTCGGCGATCCTCGTCGTCGCGATCCTGGTGCCGTTCCGCGACGCGGTGATCCCTGCGGTCAAAGGCGCGATCCAGAACGTCATCGACGCCGGAAAGTAACCCGCCGGTGCGCCGTCCGGCCGGTGACGGCGGAGCAGCGGTCGTCGAGTTCCTCATGGTCTCGGTGCTGCTGATCGCGCTGCTGATGGCCGTGGTGCAGGTCGGGCTCTATCTGCACGTCCGCAACGTGGTCGCTGCGAGTGCCGCGGAGGGTGCCCGCTACGGCGCCGATTTCGGCCGTAACCCGGCCGTCGCCGGGCCGAAGGCCGACGAGGTGATCGGCCAGGCCCTCTCGTCCCACACCGCCGACGGCATCGCGTGCACCGGACAGCCTGCCGGTGGTGCCGGTGGCTCGGTGCTGGTCACGGTCCGGTGTCGTGGCAGCGTCCCGTTGGTCTTCTCCTGGCTGGGCAGCCTGCCCGGATTGGACGTGACGGCACGGGCACTGAAGGAGGGCCCGTGACCTGTTGTCGGCTGTGGGCGCGGATCCGGGCTCGACTGGCGGATCAGTCCGGTAACGCGATGATCGAGTTCGTGTTCCTCGGGATCATCCTGCTGATCCCGCTGATCTATCTCGTGCTCGCCGCGTCCTACGTGCAGCGCAACATCTACGGCGTCACCCAGGCCGCCCGCGAGGCCGGCCGTGCCTACGCGACGGCCGGCGACTCCGGTTCCGGTCTGGACCGGGCCGAATACGCCGCGCAGCTTGCGATGCAGGACCAGCGGACAGCGACGGACGTCACCCTCGGCTGGGCGCCCACCGGCGGCGACTGTGACCACCCCAGTCGTGTGCCGCCGCCGTTGGCGCCCGGCGCGGTCTTCGCGGTCTGCGTGACGAGACACATCACGATTCCCGGAGTGCCGAGCTTCGTCGGCGCGCGGCACAACACCGTGACCGGTCGATTCGTCGTCCACGTCGACGACTTCCGCTCCGGACCGGGGTCGCAGTGAGGTTGTTCAGTCGGCTGCCCCACGGTGACCGCGGATCCATGATTCCCATGATCATCCTGTGCTTCACGGTCGCCGGCCTGATCATCACCGGCAGCATCGCGGCCGGCGGGGCCTTTCTCGCTCAGCGGGACCTCGAGTCGGTGTGCGACGGTGCGGCGATCGCCGGGGCGCAGGCGCTCGACCGGGCGGCCTACTACGGCTCGGGCGTGTCCGGCGGCGCCTACCCGCTCGGCGACGTGCAGTCCAAGGTCGATGAGTACGTCGCCCGCGACGATGGGGGAGTGGCGGCCGGCGCGAGCACCGACGGCCGCTCGGTCAGCGTCACCTGCCGGGAGACGGTGCACATCCCGTTCGGCGGCGTGTTCGGGTACGGCGACGGGCTTGACCGCCAGGCGTCCGCCGATGCCCGACCCATTCAGGCGCCCGGGGGCTGAACCGGCGCGGAAATGGGCTTCGCGGTGCGTGAGCCTCCGCAGTAGCGTCTGGCTCCACCTCGAGCTCAGGAGTCTCATGGCATCTGCCGTCCACAACATCGTCTTCGACAGCGCGGATCCATACGCGCTGGCACAGTTCTGGAGCGAGGTCACCGGTCAGCCGCTGGCCGCTGACGACTTTCCGGGTGACCCGGAGGCGTCGATCGCCCCAGCCGGCGGGCCGACACTGTTTTCTGCGCGGTCCCCGAGCCCAAGTCGGTCAAGAACCGGGTTCACGTGTGCCTTCGGCCGGAGGGCTCCCCCGACGCCGAGGCCGAACGGCTGCTCGGTCTCGGCGCGACGCTCGTCGATGATCGTCGTACGCCGGAAGGTGAATGGGTGGTGCTCGCTGATCCGGAGGCCAACGAGTTCTGCGTTCTCGGTCGGAAGGCGAGTGACTAGGGACACGTGTGGGCCGGCGCAAAGCGGCCGAGCTCAACGGCTGAGAAATTTCTCGCCGTGGACCGATGAGTGCGGCGCGGTGGGTGCGTTACATGGGTGTTGGCCGCGCGCCGGGCGTGGCATCGCACCGAACGGAGCCGCTATGACCACCACGATCGCGAACATGTCCGTCTCGCTGGACGGGTACGTCAATCACCCCACCGACGGCGTCACGAGCCTGTTCGAGTGGTACACGGCCGGTGGCGAAGTCGAGTTGGAGATCGACCCGCGGTACAACTTTCAGCTCGACGAGAACAGCGCGAAGCTGCTGGACGAGGCTGTCGGCGGGATCGGGGCGCTCGTTGCCGGTCGGCGCCTCTTCGACGAGGCAAACGGCTGGGGCGGGCAGCACCCCATGGGCGCGCCCGTCGTGGTGCTGACGCATGAGCCGCCGGCTGACTGGCCGGCCGACACGTCGATCGAGTTCGTCACCGAGGGCATCGACGCCGCGATCGCGCGGGCGAAGGAGATCGCCGGCGGCAAGGACGTGGCACTGGCCAGCCCGACGATCACGCAGCAGGCGCTGGCCGCCGGGCTTCTGGACATGATCGCGGTCGACCTGGTGCCGGTGTTCCTGGGCGCCGGCGTGCGCTGGTTCGACCACCTGGGTACCGACCCGATCCGGCTCGGCAACCCGCGGGTTGTTCCGGGCAACCGGGTCACCCACCTGCTATACCCGGTGCTGTCCACGTCGACGACCACCGGCGCGTGAGCCGATGACGAACGGCGACCTTCTCGCGCATGCGCAGAGTCTCCTCGACGCGAACCGCTACCTGATCCTGGGTACGGCGGACCCGGACGGGCGTCCGTGGACCTCCCCGGTCTACTTCACCTCGGCGGAGGTGCGGGACTTCTACTGGGTCTCCATGACCGACGCCCAGCACTCTCGCAATCTCGCCGGGCGCCCGCAGGTCAGCATCGTCGTCTTCGACCCCACGGTCGCGCCGTACCACGGCCGTGCCGTGTATGCGGTCGGCGGGGCCCGCGCGTTAACTGGCGACGACGTGGACCGGGGCCTCGAGGTGTATCCCGGACCCAGCGATCGAGGCGGGGCACCGATAACCCGCGACGAGGTGACGGGATCGTCGCCGTATCGCCTGTACCGGGCGACGGCCTCCGACCTGTGGGTCCTGTGCCCGCGCGAGCCGGGTCAGCCGTGCCCGCTGCACGGTCTCAATCAGGACCACCGAGTCCGCGTCCAGTAGCGCGGCGGCCCCGCGCCGGGCGGCTGGGCCGGGTCGGCTGCCTACCATGTGGTCGTCGTATTGAGGCGGATCGTGAGACCGGAGGACCCGTTGCCATCCCCTTACGTCGGTGCGGACGGGCGCGCTCTCGCGGGTGTCCTCGCGGTCTTTCAGACACCGTTCGAGGCCGACGGGCGGATCGATCGACGGACGCTCGAGGCCGAGATCGACTGGCTGTTCGCGAACGGTGCCGACGGCCTGGTGTTCGCGATGGTGTCCGAGGTTCCAAGGCTGGCCTCCGACGAACGCGACGAGGTGGCGGCGTTGGCCTGCGACCTCGCCACCGGCCGTGGGCCGACGGTGATCAGCGTGGGTGCGGAGTCGACCGCGGTGGCAATTCGCCATGCCCGGCACGCGGAGGACAGCGGTGCCAGCGCCGTCATGGCTACTCCGCCCGGGCTCTACCGCGTCGGGGACGACGAACTACTGCGGTATTTCCTCGACATCGCCGGCAGTGTGACCGTTCCGCTCGTCGTTCAGGACGCGAGCGGGTACGTCGGCGCTCCGCTCTCGATCGAGCTCCAAGCCAGGCTGCAGTCCGAGTTGGGGGATCGGGTGATGTTCAAGCCTGAGGCCAGGCCGATCGGACCGCGGCTGAGCAGGTTGCTCGAGTCGACCGATGGCAGAGCCCGGGCGTTCGACGGGACCGGTGGGCTGCACCTGATCGACAACTTCCGCCGCGGCGTCGTCGGCACCATGCCGGCCGGTGACCTCGTCTGGGCGTTGTCCGCGATGTGGGCGGCGCTGTCGGCCGGTGACTACCCCAGGGCTTACCGCATCGCCGGCCCTCTGGCGCTGATGGTGTCGATGCAGACGAGCCTCGACGCTTTCGTGGCGATCGAGAAGCATCTGCTCGTCCACCAGGGCGTCTTCCCGACCGCGACGATGCGCGGCCCGGTCGGCCACGGCCTGGATCCTCAGACCCTCGACGAGGTCGAGCGACTGTTTGCCCTGCTGCGGTCGGCTGTCGACGGCGGCTGAGCCGCCCTTCGGATCCCAGCGCGGCTCCGGCTCAGGGTTCGATGACGATCTTGTGGACGGTGCGATCGGATCGCAGCGCCTCGAGCGCGTCGGCGTAGTCGTCGAGCTTGAACCGGTGGGTGATCAGCCCATCGGTCCGGGCGCGACCGGTCCGGAAGGCTGCGATGGCGGCCGGGAACGAGTTGATCTCGGCGAAGGAGCCCTTGATCGTGATCTCGCGGCGGAAGACGTCGTAGGG
>DASXJE010000085.1 GCA_036497565.1 Mycobacteriales bacterium | reverse complement strand
GCGCCGTAGTGCAGCGCGGTCCGCACCGCCGTCATGGTGTGGCGGGCGTCGTCCACCTCGGCGTCCCAGTAGCGGATCGCCCCGACGAGTGCGTCGGCCCGCAGCGACGGGAAGATCTCGCGGGCCCGGCGGCGGGTCAGCTGCTGGTGGCGCGGAACGCCGCGGGTGGCGCCGAAGGCGAGACCGAGCGCGTCGTAGAGCGCCACGCCGGCGCCGTAATAGCCGCGCTGCCAGAGGTGGTGGGTCAGTGGCAGCAGGAAGGGAACCGGCCGGACCAGGTGCGGGGCGATGGTGCCGACCAGCAGCGCACGTTCCTTGAGGGCCTCTCGGACCAGGGCGACGTTGAACTGCTCGAGGTAACGCAACCCGCCGTGAATCAGCTTGCTGGAGCGGCTCGACGTCCCCGACGCCCAGTCGCGGGCCTCGACCAGCGCGACCGACAGCCCGCGGGTCGCCGCATCGACGGCGATGCCGGCACCGGTGACGCCGCCGCCGATCACCAGGACGTCGACGGGTTCGGCGCGCAGCCTTTCCACGTCCCGGCGGCGCTGCGCAGGGTCGAGGCGCGCCGGGTCGGGGGTCTGGTGCCGCGACGCCTGGTCAGCCACCGCCGCCCCTCCTTCACCGTCCCGGGCGGGCCGCGCAAACGCCGGATGCGGCCGCGACCCTCTGCCGAGGCTAACGTGCACCCGTACACCAGGCCGAAGGAGTGTCCGTGGCAGTCCACACCACGTCGATCCGGCTCGCCGACGGTCGGGAGCTGATCTATTTCGACGAGCACGCCGGGGTCGACCGCAGCGCGCCCGATCAGCGTGACCTTCCGCAGACGGCCACGTTGTCGCAGATCCGGTGGGATCCGCTGCTCGACGACTGGGTGGTGATCGCGTCACACCGGCAGAGCCGGACCTTCCTGCCGCCGGCCGACGAGTGCCCGCTGGACCCGTCGCGCAACGGCCGGCACACCGAGATCCCGGCCTCGGACTATGACGTCGTCGTCTTCGAGAACCGCTTCCCGTCGCTCGCCGTCGGGGCGGGCGGGGCCACGATCGACGACGGGCTCTTCGCGGCCGGGCCGGGCCAGGGCCGGTGCGAGGTGGTGTGCTTCACCAGCGACCACAACTCGGCGTTCTCCCAGTTGTCGACCGAGCGCGCGGAGACGGTCATCGAGGCGTGGGTGAACCGCACCGAGTACCTGTCCGCTGTGGACGGTGTCGCGCAGGTCTTCCCGTTCGAAAACCGCGGCGAGGAGATCGGGGTCACCCTGGCCCACCCGCACGGGCAGATCTACGCCTACCCGTTCGTGCCACCGCCGGTACGCCGCACGCTCGACAGCGCCCGGCGGCACCGCGAGGAACACGGCGGTTGCCTCTTCTGTGCGGTACTGGACAGTGAACGGGAGGCCGGCGTCCGCGTCGTCGCCGAGGGTGAGCACTGGACGGCGTTCGTGCCGTTCGCGGCGCGGTGGCCCTACGAGGTGCACCTCTACGCGCGCCGCCACACCCCCGACCTGCCGTCGCTGACCGCAGCGGAACGCAGCGACCTGGCCCGCGTCTACCTTGACGTGCTCCGCCGCTTCGACGCCCTCTTCGACACGCCCACCCCCTACATCTCGGCCTGGATGCAGGCGCCGGTGCACGAGGACCGCGACCTCGCCCACCTGCACGCACGTGTCTTCACCATCCGTCGGGCGCCGGGAAAGCTGAAGTACCTGGCGGGTAGCGAGTCGGGCATGGGCGTGTTCATCAACGACATCGCTCCCGAGCAGGCCGCGGCCCGGCTGCGCGGCGAGGAGACCGGCTGAGGGAACCGTGGCGTTCGTCACGATCCGGTGGTCTCGGGAGTGGGGCCCGTGGTAGTGGCCGTTGGTCGGGGTAGGACGATGGTTCGAGCGCGCCCACCGATGACCGACGACCCGATGGAAGCGATGAGCGACAACTCCCGGACAACGCAGGAGACGCGGGACCCGCAGGAGGCCGAGCAGGCGACCGAGAAGCCACGGATCGAGCTCAACCTCGGTCGGCTCGCCGCCGGAGCCCTCGCCGCCGTCACAGCGGCGGCACTGTGTTCGCGGCTGGGCGTCGCGGGCACCCTGGTCGGCACCGGCGTGATCAGCCTCGTCAGCGGCGCCGCCAGCGTCATCTACCAGCGCTCTCTCGAGCGGACCCGCACCGTCGTCTCGACCACCCGGCAGAAGATCACCGACAACGGACTGTCGATGACCCGCGTACTCCGCGTCGATCACAGTCCGGCGGACGACCCGACGGGAACGGCGGACCAGCCCACCGAGCAGTTCGCGGTGACCAGCGAGGAACCCGATACCGAGCCCGAGCAGACCGGTCCGCGCGGTGTGTGGGCGAGCCTGCGCAGCTATCTGCACTCGCCGCGCCGCCGGTGGGTCATCGCCGGCGCGGGCGCCCTGCTGACGTTCGTGGTCGCGCTCGGCGCGGTGGCCGGGCTGGAACTGCTGCGCGGTGAGTCGCTCTCCGGCCAGGCACACGGCACGACCGTCGGGGCGATCTTTGGTGGTGGCGGCGCCTCCAACAACCAGCCGGCGCCCGCGCATCCGGCCCCGACCACGTCGTCGAGCACCACGCCGTCGCCGTCCGGGCCGGGCACGCCGTCGCACTCGCACTCGCCGGTGCCGAACTCTCCGGCGCCGACGACGACCACGTCGCCGACGCAGACGCCGTCGTCCTCCCCGACGCCGACCCCGTCGGGTCAGGCTCCCCCGACCACCGCGCCGTCGCCGACCGGGTCGGCGCCGGGCGCGCCGGCGCCGACTCCGACCGTCACGCCGTCGACTCGCTGAGCCCGACGACCTCGTCCGGGGCGATCGCCAGCTCCGCCCGGCGGCGGATCCGGCGCACCATTGCGGCTCCGATCAGCGCGGCCACGAAACAGGCGAGCGCACCGAGGACCAGGCCCCACCGGGGACCCAGGTGCTGGGCGACAGCGCCGGCGATCGGGCCCCCGATCGGCGTGGAGCCCAGGAACGCGACCGCCCACAGCGCGATCACCCGGCCGCGCATCTCCGGCGCGGCGGTGAGCTGCAGGGTGCTGTTGCTCTTCGAGAGGAACGTGACGCTCGCCGCGCCGACCAGCGCGATGGCCAGCAACTCGGTGGGGAGGTTGGGGGCGAGCGCGGCCAGCGCGAGTACCCCGCCGAAGACGGTCGCCGACATGACGAGCGACCGGAGGCCGGTGCGCCCGTTGCCGGCGGCGTAGAGCCCGCCGATCACCGCGCCGGCGCCCATCGCGGCCGTCATGAACCCGTAGGCCTGCGCCCCGCCGTGGAAGGTGTCCTTGGCGACGAGCGGGAGCACGACCTGGAATTCGTAGGCCAGGCAGCCGATCAGGCCCATCATCAGCAGCGGTACGCCGAGCTCCGGGGTGCGCCGGACGTAGGCGAACCCCTCGCGGAGCTGTCCCTTGGCCCGCTCGGTGCGCTTCGACGGCTGCAGCGCGGACACGTCCATGGTGATCAGGGAGAGGACGACCGCGGCGAAGCTGACGGCGTTCAGCAGGAAGCAGATCCCCAGGCCGCCGGTGGCGATCAGGATGCCCGCGACGGCGGGCCCGATCGCGCGGGCGGCGTTGGCGAGCACCGAGTTGAGCGTGACGGCGTTGCGCAGGTCGTCCGGCCCGACCATCTCGAGGACGAAGGACTGGCGGGACGGGTTCTCGAAGGTGTTGTTCAGGCCGAGCAGCAGGGCCAGCAGGTAGACCTCCCACAGCACGACCGTGTGGGTCACGGTGAGCACGCCGAGGACCAGGGCGAGCACGCCCATCATCGACTGCAGCCCGATCATCAGATGCCGCTTGTTGACCCGGTCGGCGACGACGCCGCCGTACGGGCCGAGCAACAGCACCGGCAGCGTCTGCAACCCGACGACCAGCCCCAGCGCGGTGCCGGAGTGGGTCAGCTGCAGGACCAGCCACGCCTGCGCAACGCTCTGCATCCACGTCCCGATGAGCGAGATCGCCTGACCGGTGAAGTACCGGCGGTAGTTCGCGACGGACAGGGCCGAAAACGTGCGGCGGCTCATGGCGAGGACGTGACTCACAGATTCCTTTCCGGTCGCGGCGCGAAGGTCCCTTCGTGTCGTGGCGCGAAGTCGATGTGGCGGCGGCTCAGCGGTCGGTCAGCTCGTGGGAGAGCGCTTCCAGTGCCGGGAGTGCAGCGAGAACGGAGTCGGCGAGATCGTCGGGCAACCGGTCCAGTCCGTCGGTGAGCGCACGGGTGCGCTCGGCCCGGATCTGGTCCTGCAGCTCTCGACCGGCCGGGGTGACCTCGACCTGGGCGGCCCGCCGATCCTGCGGGTCGGGCAGCCGGGTCACCAGCCCGGCATCGTCGAGCTTCCCGACGACCCGGGAGAGCATGGTCGGGTTGAGGTTCTCCCGCTCGGCCAGGTCGGCGGGCCGCACCGGGCCCTGCCGGGCGACCGAGCCGAGCACGGTGCGTTGAGTCGGGGTCAGGCCGGCTCCGGCGACGGTGGCGTTGAGCCCCCGCGCGAGCCGGCCGATGCTCACCCGCAGCCGGGTCGCGGTGTCGGCGTCGAGTTCGGTGGTGGGCGTCATGTCACTTCCGACGATAGACCGTTACTTGCCTGCTAGCAAGCAACAACCATCTCGGCGGACGATCTGTTCCCGGCCCGGGACGCGCGAAGGGCGGCTTCCCGGAGGAAGCCGCCCTTCGACGGGTACTGCTCCGGACGCGAGGTCCGGGTGTGGCTATGGACTAGAAGTCCATGTCACCGCCGCCGGGAGGACCACCGGCGGGGGCCTTGTCCTTCTCCGGCTTGTCCGCCACGACCGCCTCGGTCGTGAGGAACAGGGCGGCGATGGACGCGGCGTTCTGCAGCGCCGAGCGCACGACCTTGGTCGGGTCGGGCACACCGGCAGCCAGCATGTCGACGTACTCGCCGGTGGCGGCGTTGAGACCGTGGCCGACCTTCAGGCCGCGGACCTTCTCCACCACGACGCCGCCTTCGAGGCCGGCGTTGACGGCGATCTGCTTGAGCGGCGCCTCCAGGGCGATCCGGACGATCTGCGCCCCGGTGCCCTCGTCACCCTCGAGGTCGAGCTTGCCGAAGGCCTTCTGTCCGGCCTGCAGCAGGGCGACGCCACCACCGGCGACGATGCCCTCCTCGACCGAGGCCTTCGCCGCGCGAACGGCGTCCTCGATGCGGTGCTTGCGCTCCTTGAGCTCGACCTCGGTCGCGGCACCGACCTTGATGACCGCAACGCCGCCGGCCAGCTTGGCCAGCCGCTCCTGCAGCTTCTCGCGGTCGTAGTCGGAGTCGCTCTTCTCGATCTCGGCGCGGATCTGGTTGACCCGGCCCTGGATCTGCTCCGAGTCGCCGGCGCCCTCGACGATCGTCGTCTCGTCCTTGGTGACGACGACCTTGCGGGCGCGACCGAGCAGGTCGACCGAGGCGTTCTCCAGCTTCAGGCCGACGTCCTCGCTGATGACCTGGCCACCGGTGAGGATGGCCATGTCGGCGAGCATCGCCTTGCGGCGGTCGCCGAAGCCGGGCGCCTTGACGGCGACGGACTTGAACGTGCCGCGGATCTTGTTGACGACCAGGGTCGCGAGAGCCTCGCCCTCGACGTCCTCGGAGATGATCGCCAGCGGCTTGCCGGACTGCATGATCTTCTCCAGCAGCGGCAGCAGGTCCTTCACCGAGGAGATCTTGCCCTCGACGATGAGCACGTAGGGGTCGTCGAGGACGGCCTCCATGCGCTCGGCGTCGGTGGCGAAGTAGGGCGAGATGTAGCCCTTGTCGAAGCGCATGCCCTCGGTGAGCTCGAGTTCGAGCCCGAAGGTGTTGCTCTCCTCGACGGTGATGACGCCTTCCTTGCCCACCTTGTCCATGGCCTCGGCGATGATCTCGCCGACGCTGGTGTCGCCACCGGCGGACACGGATGCGGTGGAGGCGATCTGCTCCTTGGTCTCGACGTCCTTCGACGCCTTCGCGAGCTGCTCGACGACCAGCTCCACGGCCTTCTCGATGCCGCGCTTCAGAGCCATCGGGTTGGCGCCCGCGGCGACGTTGCGCAGACCCTCACGAACCAGGGCCTGAGCCAGAACCGTCGCCGTCGTGGTGCCGTCGCCGGCGACGTCGTCGGTCTTCTTGGCGACTTCCTTGACCAGCTCGGCGCCGATCTTCTCGTATGACTCGTCGAGCTCGATCTCCTTGGCGATGCTCACACCATCGTTGGTGATGGTGGGGGCACCCCACTTCTTCTCGAGCACGACGTTGCGGCCCTTGGGGCCCAGCGTCACCTTGACGGCGTCGGCGAGGGTATTCATGCCCCGCTCGAGACCGCGGCGCGCCTCCTCGTCAAACGCGATCATTTTGGCCATTCGGTACTTGCCTCCGATGGGTGGTCGACAATGTGGCCGGACCCGATGCCCGCGACGGACGGCCCCCAACTCAGACGGGGAGCCTCACCGCCCGGCCTGGCACTCACCGATAGTGAGTGCCAGCTACAGGTCTAGCACTCACCCCTGGAGAGTGCAAGCGCCGGGGGCCCCGGCGAGAAGCTCGAGCACGGTCACCTCAGGCACCACGCCGAGCCGCCAGGGCACCAGCGAGGTGCCGATCCCCGGACAGACGTAGAGCGGGCGGACTTGATCCGGTGCCCCCTCGCCCGGGCGGGGCGGGACGTCGGGGACGACCGGGCCGACGGGGACTGCGACGTCGTAGCCGCCCCGGACGAAACGGTTGCCGGTGAACGGCGAGATCTCATAAACGGGTCGGCCGAAGAGGCTCACCTGCCCGGCATGGGTATGCCCGGCGAACGTGAGCGCCACCCACGGGGGTACGTCGAGTACGCAGTCCGGGTTGTGGCTCAGCAGCAGCGTCGGGCTGTCCTCGGGTACGCCGGACAGCGCCGCGGCGACGTCCGGGCGGCGCTCCCACAGATCGCCGACGCCGGCCAGCCAGACGTCCCGTCCGCGCAGCCGCACCGTGGTCGCGGACTCCTCGAGGACAGTGAACCCGGCGCGTTCGAGCGCGGCCCGCACCCGGTGCCCGCCGGCGTACCAGTCGTGGTTACCCAGCACCGCGGCGTGCGGCGCCACCGCGAGGATCGGCGCGAGCGCGTCCGCGACGGCGTACGGATCGAGGTGCTCGCCGCCGCGTACGTCGGCGAAGTAGTCGCCGAGCAGCAGGACGAGGTCGGGGCGCAACCGGGTGATCCGCGCGGCGACCCGGCCGACCTGGGCGAGATCCACCCCGGGTGAGCCGGCGTGCAGGTCGGAGACGACGGCGACCCGCACACCGGAAAGCGCCTGCGGCCAGCGGGGCAGGGAGAGGGTGACCTCGCGGGTGCGCAGCCGGCGCGGCTCGAGCAGCCGTCCTTCGAGGACCACGCCGGCGAGCAGGCCGGCGACGGTGAGGCGGAGCCATCGCGGCCGGTGCCCGAACAGCGTTCGACCCGGCCCCGCGGATGCGGAGCCGGGTCGGACGTCGGTCATGTCTTTGACGCTGACCAGGCCGGCGTCAGCCGACCACGCGGACCTGGTCCGCCTGCGGGCCCTTGTTGCCCTGGGCAACCTCGAACTCCACCCGCTGGCCCTCGTCGAGGGACCGGTAGCCGTCCATGGCGATCGACGAGTAGTGGACGAAGACGTCCTGTCCCCCGTCGACGGCGATGAAGCCGTAGCCCTTCTCGGCGTTGAACCATTTGACCGTGCCCTCTGCCACGTGCACTCCCACATCCGTGCGGTCAGGCCCCGCACCTCACGAGACCCGGGTCCTCGTCACCCGTCCCGCACTACTGACTCGCCGGTGCCGGCGCGCTTCTTCGCACACGAACGCTAACTTCAGACCGCCGGGGACACTACACAAGAGCAGGGCGCAAATCACCCCTCCCCACCCGACGTCGCCAGCGGTTCGGCCAGTTCGGGGTCGACCGGCTGCGGCGCCGGCCCGGATCGCGCGGCCCGACCGCGGCTCGCCAGCCATACGCCGCTGGCCAGCACGACCGCCACCATGATCGCGAGCATCAGGCGGAAGTCGACGACCGCGATGAGCCCGGCGCCCACCCCGATCGACACGGTCTGCGGGGTGCTGACGAGTACGTCGACGGCGGAGAAGGTCCGGCCCTGCAGGTCATTGGGCGTCAGGCGCTGCAAGCAGGTGAAGAGTCCGACAATGAGCCACGGCACGCCCGCACCCAGGACCGCCATCCCGGGAAGGACGACACCGACCAGCGGAACGGTGAGCAGCGCGGATCCGGCGGCGAAGAGGACGAGCCCGCCCGCGGCGACCAGGGTCTCGCCGTACCGTTGCACCGCCTTCCCGGCTGTCAGCCCACCCGCGATCGCGCCGACCCCCATGGCCGCCTCGAGCACCCCGACGAATGACGCCGAGCGGTGCAACCCCTGGTCGGCCACGGCGAAGACCAGCGTCTCGGTGAAACCCACCACCAGCAGGGCGATCCCCGTCGCCACGGTGATCTGGCGCAGCGGGAGGGTGCGCCACAGGTGTGCGACGCCGGCGGTGATCTCGGCCCGCCAGTGCGCGTCGGTGCGGTGCGGCTTCGGCTCGACGACGCGCACGATCAGGAATCCGGTCGCGACGACGACGAAGGTCGCCGCGTCGAGGATGGCGACCGCGCCGCCGCCGAGCCAGGCGAACAGCCCGGCCCCCGCCACCGGGGCGATCAGCCGCATGCCCTCACGGACCGTCTGCAACAGGCCGTTCACCGACGCGAGCTGGTCGTCGTCGGGAACCATCGTGCGCAGCAGGGCGGATCGGGCCGAGGCGGTGACCGTGCCGGCCAGGCCGTAGCCGAAGATCACGATATAGATGATCCACAGCTGGTCGCGGCTGTGCACCAACAGCAACAGCAGGACCGCGGCGGCCAGCGAGAGTTCGCAGATGATCATCAGCGGCCGGCGGCGTACCCGGTCGACGAGCATGCCGGACAGCGGCGAGAACAGGGTCGGTATGCCGAAGAAGAAGAACACGATCCCGGCGGCGGCGTTGCTGCCGGTGAGCTGCTTGGCCCAGATGCCCATCGCCAGCCACAGCGCCTGGTCGCCGAACATCGAGACCGCCTCGGCGCCGATGATGACGCGCAGGTCGCGGCGCGCCAGCACCGAACCCATCAGGATTCCCGGGACGGTGAGCTCGGGAAGCCGATCGCGACGAGCGAGACCGGAAGCGCGTTCTTGGGGAAGCTCTCCGGATGCTCATAGCGCTCGGCGTACGGCTCGATCAGCGCATTGACCTGGTGACCGAGCTTGTCGAGTTCGGCGGAGGTGATCATCACCGACGCGTGGGTCTCGAACGACGCGGTGCGCCAGGTCTTCGGGTAGCTGGCCTTGGTCGAATACCAGTCCTGAAGACGGTCCATCTGCAGTTCGTTGAGCACCCGGCCGAGCGCCTGGGCCGCGGCCTTCCCCTCGATGTCGAGTTCTTCCTCCTTGATCGACGTCCCTCCGGGCACCGCGCGCCACGGTCGCTGCCGTCCGTGGCCGCCGCCGGCCTCCTCGGCGTAGCCGTACTTCGCCAGCGTGCGCAGGTGGAAGGAGCAGTTCGCCGGGCTCTCGCCGAGGAGATCGGCGGCCTCGGTGGCGGTCATGGGACCGCGCTGCACGAGCAACTCGAGGAGCCGGAGCCGCAGCGGATGGGCCAGCGCGCGCAGTGCGCGGGGATCGGTGGTGTTGCTCCGCCGATCGCCCGATCGACGCCGGTTGTGGGGTTGGGAAGGCATGTTTCGAAACTAAGACTTCGAAAGAAGCATTGTCAATGGCTTTGGCCAAAACCCACTAGTAGTGGGTTTTGATCCGCGACACGCCGTATTCGATGACCAAAACCCACTAGTAGTGGGTTTTGGGCGAGGGGGTCGGGGGTCAGGGGCGGTCGAGGGCGGCGAACAGGGCGCCGGTGGTCGTGCCGTCCCGGCGACCGCGCAGCTCGGCGTAGGTGATCACGAAGAATGCCGAGCTGACGACCGCGCCCGGCAGGGTGAGCACCGCCGACAGCAGCTGCGCACCCAGCGAGCTCTGGTGGTCGATCCCGAAGATCGCCCGGACGATCAGCTGGACCAGCTCGCTGTAGGCGAGCAGCACGAGCAGCCCCATGGCGCACCGCCCGAACACCGCCCAGAACCGGCCGCGCACCAGCTCGAAGCAGCGACCGACGCCCCGGCGTTCGAACGCGACCACGCCGAGCACGGTCGGGACGAGCACCACCGCCAGGTAGACCCCCGGCACGATGAAGAGCAGCGCCCCCACGGCCACCATCACGGTGACCAGGAGGTTCCAGCCGATCAGGGGCAGCATCCGCCGTACGGCGAACCGCGCCGCCGAGCCGAGGTCGGGCGGCCGGCCGGCGGCCTGCGCCACGATCAGCCACAGCGACGCGAGTTGTACGACGGCACCCAGCACGAACACGACCACGGCGAACAGCACCAGGGTGAGCGCCAGCCGGCCCGGGTGGCTGACCGTGACCGTGCCCGTGTCATTGCCCAAGCCCCCGACGACCCCGTTGTCGACGGTGATCCCGGACGTCCGGGCGACGACGTAGCCGAGTACGGCGACCGGGACGGCCAGCACCAGCTGCAGCAGGATGATGCGTCGCCAGCTCCGGACGAACGCGTCGACGATCCGCGCGGTCCAGCTGCTGAAGTCGTGCGGCACCAGCGGGTCGTCCGGCGGCGGGCCCGGCGGGCCCCAGCCCCACGGCGGCGGACCCCAGGACGGCGGCGGCCCCTGTGGCGGCGGACCCTGCGGCGGGGGACCTTCCGGCGGCTCTTCCCCGGGCGGCGGACCGACCCACGGCGAACCCTCCGGAGGCGGTCGCATCGGCGGCGGCGGCTCGTACGGCGGTGTCGGCATGGTTCGCCAGACACTACCGACCGGTGCCGCCGCGCCCCTGCTCAGCCGAGCAGGCCGGCCTCCGCGACCGCCGACATGGTCGGCCGGATCGTGACCGACGGACGCGCCGTGCCGGCGACGGCGTCGAGCGTCTTCAGCCCGTCGCCGGTGTTGTAGATGACGGTCTCCGCGGCCGGATCGAGCTGCCCCGACTCGAGCAGCCGCTTCAGCACCGCGACGACGACGCCGCCCGCAGTTTCGGCGAAGATCCCGGTGGTGCGGGCGAGCAGCGTGATCCCGTCGCGGATCTCGTCGTCACCGACATGGGCCATCGCTCCCCCGGTGCGCCGTGCCACGTCCAGGGCGTAGGGCCCGTCCGCCGGGTTGCCGATGTTCAGCGACTTCGCGATTCCGGTCGGCCGCACCGGGCGTACGACGTCGTGCCCGTCGGCGAAGGCGGTCGCGATGGGGGCACAGCCGGAGGACTGGGCGCCGAACATCCGCCAGGCCGACGAGTCGACCAGGCCGATCTCGGCCAGCTCGCCGAACGCCTTGTCGATCTTCGTGAACTGCGAGCCGGAGGCCATCGGGACGACGACCTGTTCGGGGATCCGCCAGCCGAGCTGCTCGGCGACCTCGAAGCCGAGCGTCTTGGACCCCTCGGCGTAGTAGGGCCGGACGTTCTGGTTGACGAAAGCGGTGTCCTCGAACTCGTCGGTCTCGGCCAGCTCGGAGGTGAGCCGGTTGACGTCGTCGTAGGAGCCCTCGACGGCGACCAGGGTGCCGCCGTAGACCGCGGTCTGCACGACCTTGCCCGGCTCGAGGTCGGCCGGGATGAAGACGATCGAGCGCAGCCCGGCGCGGGCGGCGTGGGCCGCGACCGAGTTGGCGAGATTGCCCGTCGACGCGCAGGCGATGCGGGTCAGGCCCAGGGCGCGGCCCGCGGTCGCGGCCATGGACACGACCCGGTCCTTGAACGAGTGGGTGGGGTTGGCCGAGTCGTCCTTGACCCACAGCGCCTTCATGCCGAGCTCGCGGGCAAGGTTGTCGGCCCGGACGAGCGGGGTGAACCCGGGGTCGAGGCTGACCCGCGAGGCGGGGTCCGCTCCGACCGGGAGCAGCGGTGCGTAGCGCCAGATGTTCTCCGGACCCGCCTCGATGTCCTCGCGGGTGACGGCCTTCAGCGCCGCCTCGTCGTAGCCGACCTCGAGCGGGCCGAAGCACTCGATGCAGGCGTGCATCGGGCCCAACGGGACGGTCGCGCCGCAGTTGCGGCAGCGCAGACAGGACGCCGGAGATTCGGGGGTGTCGGTGGAGCTGACGGTGCTCATGCGCGAGGCCTCTCTCCTCATCTTTCCCCCACGACGTGCGGGGGACGGACTTGGCACCTGTCGCGGCTCGGGCCGGCGGGTGGACACCCGCATACGAGGATCACGCGATGGTTGCCGGGGCTTCGTCGGGCCGTTCCCTCTGCCCCTCTGGATGAGCTGTGCAGTATTCGGTTGTGTCGGCGAGTCTAGTCGAGCGGTCCCGATACCCCGAGACGAGGTCGGATCAGGCTCTGCTCACCGGGCGTAGGCGCCTGCGGAGACGAATACCCGCGGGTCGTCTGACGGGACGATCTCCCGGCCGAGCGGTGTCAGCGAGACCGGGATGAGCTTGAAATTGGCCAGCCCGAGCGGGATTCCGATGATGGTCAGGCACAGCGCGATGCCGGAGACCAGATGGGCGATCGCCAGCCAGATGCCGGCGAAGATGCACCAGATCACGTTGCCGACGGCCGAGCCGACGCCGGCGTCCGGCCGCCGGACCACGACACTCCCGAACGGCCAGAGCGCGAAGACGCCGATACGCGCCGCGGCAATCCCGAACGGGATCGTGATGATGAGGATGAAACAGATCAGCGCGGCGGCGAAGTAGGCCAGCGCCAGCCAGAAGCCGGCCAGCACCAGCCACAACACGTTCAGGATCAGTCGCATGACGTCCACCCCCGCCTGCACCGAGTGTAACCGCGGGAGTCAGGGCACCGAGTGGACTTCGCTGCGGCCCCTAGTGACTAGGACGTGGTCCAGTCCGGGGCCAGGACCACCGTCAGGCCGTTGCCCGCCGGCAGCGCGGGCGAGCGCGGCGCGACCTGGGCGATCTCGGGGAACTGCCTGGCCAGCGCCCGGGCGGCGCGTTGCGCCGCGGCGTCGCCGTCGCGGTAGAAGACCGTCGTCGCCGCCAGCCGACCGGTGTAGTTGGCGACCTGGTCGACGGACCACCCGTGCGCCTTGAAGTCCTGTGCGGCGGTGCGCGCCAGGCCGGTGACGGTCGTGTTGTTGAGCACGGTGAGCGGGACCCTGGCCGGAGCGGGCACGGCTGCCTTCGTCGGGGCGGGTGCACTGCGCCGGGCGTGCTTCGGGGCCGCGGCGTGGGTCCCCCCTGCCGTCCGGGCAGCGGCCTTGGCGGCGGGGTGGCCGGCGGCGGTCGTCCGGGTCGAGTGGGCATTGCGGCCGACGAGGGCGACGGCGACCACGGCGAGGACGACGACCGCGATCACTCCGGCAGCCGTCCCGACCAGCCGGCGCCGACTTTCCGGCGTGGCCCGCGGGGTCGGCGTGGCCCGCGGGGACGGCGGGACCGGGCCGCCACCGCCCACCGTGTCGGCATCGTCGGCCGGGTCGGCGCCGTCCGGCTCTCCCTCATGGGCCAGGTCGTCGAAGACGAGGCGGCGCGGCGACCCACCGGCGGGGCCGGCGGGCCGGGGCGGTCCCGATGCTGGCCCGGATGAGGGCTTCGATGTGGACGCGGATGTGGACGCGGATGTGGACGCGGACGAGGACGTGGGAACGGGCCGGGCGGCTGCGGTGGGTGCGGCAGGGTCGACCGGCGGGGCCTGCGGATCGTCGGCAAGGTCGTCGAAGAAGAGCCGCCGGGCAGCGCCGGGCCGCCCGGACGAACCGGGACCCGCCGAGTCGTCACTCACGACCTGCTCCTTCCCCGCCGGCCGGTCGGCTCAGACGTCGATGCCGAGCCGCCTTGCCGAGCGGGCACGCTGCCTGCTCGAGCGCAGCCGCCGGAGTCGCTTGACCAGCATCGGGTCGGCGGCCAGCGCCTCGGGCGCGTCGATCAGGGTGTTGAGCACCTGGTAGTAGCGGGTCGCCGACATGTCGAACAGGTCGCGGATCGCCTGCTCCTTCGCGCCGGCGTACTTCCACCACTGGCGTTCGAAGGCGAGGATCTCGCGGTCCCGCCTGGAGAGGCCGTCGTCGGCGTCGGGCTGAGCCGAACTCAGCGCTTCGGCAGCGTCCATGTCGCCCCCTCGAAGCAATCGGTGGTCGAGGCCACATTACCTGGTGAATCACACAGATGTGATTCGCGACATCCCTCGATCGCCGGCCGAGCGTACCGAGCGCTCACGGATAGAGCCCGCGGGTCCGGTGGGCGTCGGCCACCCGGCCCACCCCGATCATCTGCGCCGCCGTACGCATTGACACCTTCCGCTCGGCCGCGAGCGAGGAGACGTCGGCGTACGAACGCTCGATGAGCACCTTGAGGCGGTCGTTGACCTCGTCCTCGCTCCAGAAGTAGGCCTGCAGATCCTGCACCCACTCGAAGTAGGACACCGCCACCCCACCGGCGTTGGCCAGGATATCGGGGACGACGAACACGCCGAGGTCGCTCAGGATCGCGTCGGCATCGGGGGTCGTCGGGCCGTTTGCGGCCTCCACGACGAATCGTGCCTTGACCTGGTCGGCGTTGCCGTCGTGCAGCACGCCTTCGAGCGCGGCCGGCACCAGGAGATCGACGTCGAGCGCGAGTAGCTCGGCATTGGTGATCGTGTCGGTGCCGGGAAAGCCCACCACGCTGTCCGCCCCGGAGCGCAGGTGCCGCACCAGGCTGATCGGGTCGAGGCCGCCGGGGTCGTAGGCGCCGCCGCCGAGGTCGGAGACGGCCACGACGGTGCACCCGGCGTCGTGCAGGAGTTGGGCGGCCAGGCCACCCACCTTGCCGAATCCCTGCACGGCCACGGTGACGTCCTGCGGATCGATTCCGGCGTCGCGCAATGCGCAGAATGCGGAGAACATCACCCCGCGGCTGGTGGCCCCACCCCGTCCCTGGGAGCCGCCAACCGGGGTCGGCTTGCCCGTGACCACACCGGTGACGGTGTATCCGGAGTGCGTGGAGTAGGTATCCATGAACCACGCCATGGTCTGCTCATCGGTCCCGACGTCGGGCGCCGGGATGTCCTTCTCCGGGCCGACGACCGGCATGATCTCCGAGGCGTAGCGCCGGGTGACCCGCTCGAGCTCGTTGCGGGACAGTGCCTTCGGGTCGACCGCCACGCCACCCTTCGCGCCGCCGTAGGGGATGCCGATGAGGGCACATTTCCAGGTCATCCACATCGCGAGGGCGCGCATCTCGTCGAGGTCGGCGTCGGGGTGGAAGCGCACCCCGCCCTTGGCCGGCCCGCGCGACAGGTTGTGCTGGACGCGGTAACCGTGCAGCACCTCGACCCGGCCGTCGTCCCGGCGCAGCGGTACGGCGACCGACACCTCCCGGCGCGGGGTCCGCAGCAGCTCGTGGAAGCCGTCATCGAGGCCGAGCTGAGCCACCGCCTCGGCAAGCTGGTACTGGGCGGAATCCCACGCGGACATGCGTGCAGGCAAGGTCGCTCCCAGCGATCACCCCCGTGATCGTCGGTGACCTCGGGGTCGCCCCCGGAGCCTACCGACCCCGAGGGCCCACTGCTCAGTGCCTGACCGTGACCTTGTCGGAGATGAACGGCCGCCCGACCTGGCAGTAGCTCGCCACGTTCTTGCCGATATGGCCCTTGACGGTCACCGGCACCGAACCGTCGAGCGGCCCACGGGAGACCCCGCCCGTCATCGTCTTGGCGCCCGGACCGACGAGCTGGAAGGACTGCCCACTGGCGGTGCGCAGGACGATGCAGCTGGGCTGCGCGCCCCGGGTCAGGGTGCCGTCGAGGGAAACGGTGGGCCCGTTCTGTTGCGGCCCCGGCAACGGCACCCGGCCCGGCGGCCGCTTGGTGGGTGGGGCGCTGGTGGGCCCGGACGACGGGCTCGACGACGCGCTCGGCGACGGGCTCGAGGAGGAGGACCCCGCGGCGCCGGACTGGCCGGACCGGTGCGTTCCGCAGCCGGCCAGGAGCACCGTGCACGTCGCGGCGGTACCGAGGGCGAAGAGGCGCAGGAAGGGACGCATACCCCTCCGACGGGCGGTCCGGCGCATCGGTTCCGTCCGAGTCAGCCCGCCGTCCAGGAGTCGTCGGCCGGCCGGTAGCCGAGGGTCACGCAGGTCTCGGTGAGGTCGAGGGAGCGATACCGGTTCGCCGAGATGCCGTGGGCCACGAAGTACCGGAAACCCTCGGCCTCCACGGCCGACCGCACCAGTTCGGCGCAGTCCCGCGGGCTCAGCCAGCCGGCCTTGTCCCGGGTGGTGACGTCGGCACCGGTCGGTGGCCGGTCGGCGAAGTAACCGAGCCGCAGTACGACGACCGAGGTCGGCGTACTCGCCGCGATCCACGAGCCGAGCGCCTCGCTCCATGCCTTCGTGGCGCCGTACAGGTTCTCCGGCCGGACCCGGTCCCCGACCCGAACCTGCGTGTCGAGGGGATAGCCGGCCACCGCCTGGCCGCTGCCGGCCATGACCAGCCGGTGCACACCGGCGTCGGCGGCAGCGGCGGCGACGTTGTGGGCGCCCACGACGTTGGCCGGCAGCAGGTCCGCCCACCCGGCCCGCGGGTCGGGTACGGCGGCCAGGTGCACGACGGCGGCGGCGCCGGCGAACGCCGCCCGGCACGCGTCCAGGTCGGTGATGTCGAGCACGTCGTCACACCCGGGCCGGCGGTCGTTGCGGCGCAGGTCCCAGTCGCGCGGGAGGAACGGGGTGATCGCGGTTCCGATCTTGCCGCCCGCTCCGGTCATGACCACCCGGCGAGGGGTGGCTTCGGCGTCGGTCATGGGTCCATACCGTAGGGGTCGTCAGAAGTACCACGGATACGGCGACCAGTCCGGCGGCCGCTTCTCCAGGAACGCGTCGCGTCCCTCGCCCGCCTCGTCCGTCATGTACGCCAGCCGGGTCGCCTCGCCCGCGAAGACCTGCTGCCCGACGAGGCCGTCGTCGATCAGGTTGAAGGCGTATTTCAGCATCCGCTGCGCGGTCGGGCTCTTGGCTGTGATCTCGGCCGCCCACTCCAGCGCCGTGCGCTCGAGGTCGGCGTGCGCGACCACCGCGTTGACCATCCCCATCCGGTGGGCGGTGTCCGCGTCATAGGTCCGACCGAGGAAGAAGATCTCCCGGGCCACCTTCTGGCCGACCTGCCGGGCGAGGTACGCCGACCCGAATCCCCCGTCGAAGCTGGCGACGTCGGCGTCGGTCTGCTTGAAGCGCGCGTGCTCGCGGCTGGCGAGGGTCAGGTCGCAGACGACGTGCAGGCTGTGCCCGCCGCCGACGGCCCACCCGGGCACGACGGCGATGACGATCTTGGGCATGATGCGGATCAGACGCTGCACCTCGAGAATGTGCAGCCGGCCGAGGCTGGTCGGCTCGGCTCCATCGGCTGTGGCACCGGTGATGGCGTCGCCCCCCTCGCCGGCGTACTGGTAACCGGACCGGCCCCGGATCCGCTGGTCGCCGCCGGAGCAGAACGCCCAGCCGCCGTCCTTCTCCGACGGTCCGTTCCCGGTGAGCAGGACGCACCCGACGTCCGGGCTCATCCGGGCGTGGTCGAGGGCGCGGGCGAGCTCGTCCACGGTTTTCGGCCGGAATGCGTTACGCACCTCGGGCCGGTTGAAGGCGATGCGTACCGCCCCGGGCCCGACGGCGCGGTGATAGGTGATGTCGGTGAAGGTGAAGCCCTCCACCGGCGACCACGCGTCGGGGTCGAACAGCTCCGAGACCATCCTCACTCCTCCGCTTCGGCGCAGGGCGAGGATATCGGCGTAGCGCCGCCGGGCCGCTCCCCGGCTCCCCACGAACGGTCAGCCGCTACTTACCGATCTGCCGTGTTATGGATCCGCCGACCCTTGTCGCAATTACGCCAATTAGTCGGCCGGCAGAAGTGACCAGTGCGACAGTACAACGGTTGTAACGCCTATTTCCGTATTAGCCCGCGGCCGCCGCATCATTCCGGTATGAAAGTTAATTGGACGTTGATGCGAGTTGGTAAGGGGTGGGCGCACGGGTCGGGTGTTGCTACGGGGGGCTTCGGGGGATGCTACTACGAGGTGGGTCGACTGACGCGCGGAATCGGGCCCCTGGGGAGGCATCGCCCAGGCGGGGTAGCGGCAAGCGCTACTACCCGGCGCTCGACGGAATAAGAGCTTTAGCTGTTCTTGCCGTCCTCTTTTATCACGCAGATATGCCGTGGATGCCGGGTGGATTTCTCGGCGTCGACATTTTCTTCGTGGTCAGCGGCTATCTGATCACCGGGCAATTGTGGGGACGTTCGGCGGCCAAGGGACGCGTGGATTTCGCGGAATTCTGGCTGGGCCGGGCGCGCCGCCTGCTCCCGGCTCTCTGGACGATGATCGCGGGCGCGTCGGCCGCGATGCTCGTCTTCGGCCGGGACCAGCTCGCGTCGTTCGGTGGTGACGCGGTCAGCGCGCTGACCTACACGTCGAACTGGTGGTACGTCTTCCACCAGCGATCGTATTTCGTCGCCGCCGGTCGCCCACCCGTGCTGCAGCACCTGTGGTCGCTCGCGGTCGAGGAGCAGTTCTACCTCGTGTGGCCGGTCGTGATCGGCGTCGTGACGATCCTCGTCACCCGCGTCGCGCACCGCCGGATCGTGCTGCTGGGGATCGCCCTGGTCCTCGGGAGCGCGTCGGCGATCGCGATGATCATCGGCGCGGTCACTGCGCACGCGCCGTTGGACGCCGACCCGTCAAGGCTGTACTTCGGCACCGACACCCACGGGTTCAGCCTCATGTGCGGGGCGCTCCTGGCGCTCAGCCGGGACGGTGACGGGCTGGGCGGTCCGCTGCCGGTGCTCCGCCGGGTGCGCCGGGAGCACAGCCGGCTGCTCGGCGTCTGCGGCCTGGTCGCTTTCGGCTCGCTGCTGGTCATCCTCTGGCGGGTCGACGAATTCAGCCCGGCGCTCTATCGCGGCGGGTTCGTCGGGATCGCCGTGCTCTCCGCGGTGATGGTGGCGGCCGCGACCCGCCGGACGCTCCTCGCGAGAATCCTGTCGGGCCGCCTGTTACGGGCGATCGGCGAACGCTCCTACGGCCTCTACCTGTGGCACTGGCCGGTGTTCTGCTTCACCCGGCCCTTCCTCGATCTGCAGATCGACGGCTGGCGGCTGCTCGCCCAACGACTGCTGATCACCTTCGTGGTCAACGAGTTGTGCTACCGGCTCATCGAACTCCCGGTACGCCGACGCGGGTTCCGGGCCGCGTTCCACTGGCGCACCACGGCGAATGGTCTTCCGCGGTCGACGGCGTCACTCCTCCGCCCGGCGACCGCCATGCCGGCGCTCGTGCTGATCTTCGTCGCGGGACTCGCGATCGTGCAGGACCCGATCG
>DASXJE010000084.1 GCA_036497565.1 Mycobacteriales bacterium | reverse complement strand
CGACCGGCGAAGGCGTCCTCGGTGTAGACCTCGACCACGGTGCCGGGCTGTATCCGCGCCACCGGAGGCACGCCGCCGAAGGTCCACGCATACTCCCCCGCCGCCGGCGTCACGGACAGCACGGGAAGGTCGCCGGTCATACGGTCCTCCGATCCGCGGCCTCAGGCGGCCGTCGCATCGTCGAGTATCGCCCGTGCCGTCCGCGGGTTGGGCACGAGGGGATCCGCGCACAACGCCTGGATCGCCGTCGCCCGGTCGCCGGTCACGGCGGCCTGCACGGTGAGCTCCTGCTGCATGATCCGGGTGGTGAGTACGCCGGCGATCGCCTGCGGAAGCGCACCGACCGCGAGCGCCGTCACTCCGGCCGCGCCGACCACCGCGGGCACCTCGACGACCGCCTCGCCCGGCAGGTTGGCGATCGCCCCGTGGTTGGGCACGTTGACCGCGAGTTCCACGACGTCCCGGCCGGTGAAGAGCGCCTCGGCGATGGCGACCACCCGCTCGCCCTCCTGGTTGCTCGGGTCGATGGGACGTCGCCCGTCTGCCTGTTCGTGCAGCCGGTCCCAAAGCGTGCTCTTCTCGCCGATGTACTCCCGCGTCATGTCCAGCCCGCCCTGCAGGCCCCACGAGAGGCTGGTGTCGGAACCACCGTCGTTCAGGTACCAGGGGAAGAACTCCGCCACGTGCCGGTCGCCCGGCGCCGGGTAGCGCCCGTACGTCGCCAGCAGGTCCGCCGACACGGCCTGATGCAGACCCTCGCCGCGGGAGACGGCGGCCTGCGGACCGCCGGATGCCTGCGTCGCGGCGGTCGCAAGCAACCGCGGGTAGAGGTCCTCGGTGCCGTGCCGGATGTCGAGCAGCCAGCAGAGGTGGTTGAGGCCGGCGAAGACGGTGTGCACCTCGGCGGGCGGGAGTCCGAGCCCACGAGCCAGCGCCGCACGGGTGTGCATCGTCCCGTGGCACAGGCCGATCGTGCGGACCGGCGTCTCCCGGGTGATCGCCCGGACGTTGGCCGTCAGCGGGTTGGTGTAGTTGACCAGCCAGGCGTTCGGAGCGAGATCGGCGATGTCGGCGGCGATCGCGAGCAGCTCGGGCACGTGGCGCAGCGCCCGGAGCACCCCGCCCGGGCCGACCGTGTCGCCCACGGTCTGGCGGACGCCGTACTTCGCCGGGATGTCGAGATCGGCGCGCCACCCGTCGGCGCCGCCGACCGCGATCGTCGTCGTCACCAGGTCGGCCCCGGGCAGCGCTTCGCGCCGGTCGACGTGCGCCTCGACCCGCATCGACGACCCGCGCTCCGCCGCGATCCGCCGACCGAGCCGGGCCATCGTGTCGGCGGCGTCCGCATCGAGGTCGACGAGGTGGACGGTCGCATCGTCGAAGACCCGCGAGGAGGCGAGGTCGGAGAGCAGCCCGGGCGTGAAGACCGTGCTGCCGGCTCCGATGAGTACGACGTCGCGCCCCGTCATGCCGCTCCCGTCGCAAGTGCACTCACCTTCGGCCGCAGCGTCGCGGCGGCGCGCTGCGCTTCGGCCGCGTCGGGTTGCCTGCCGGTGCCGCCCACACCGCGCGTCGACAGCGATCCGCAGGCGCAGCCCAGCGCCAGCGCGTCTTCCAATGATGCGCCGACCAGGAACGCACCGAGAAAGCCTGCGGTGAAGGTGTCTCCGGCGCCGACGGTGTCGACCGGCTCGATGTCGAGTGCCGGCGCGTGGATCGCCTCCCCGCCGCGCATCGCGGACGCTCCGGCCGCACCCTGCTTGACCACCACGGTCGTACCTCCGGACGAGAGGTACCGCATCGCCCGGACGAGGTCGTCTTCCTTCGCGATCGCCGACGCCTCGCCGGCGTTGACGAAGAGGATGTCGGTCCACTGGAGAAGCTCGAGGAGGCCGTCCCACCGACCGGTCGGATCCCAGTTGGGGTCGACGGAGGTGGTGGTGCCGGCCGCCCGCGCCGCCGCGAAAAGCTGCGGAAGCCCGGGCCGCAGCGCGGTCTGCAGGTAGTAGGCGCCCACGTGCAGATGGCGGGCGCTCGACAGCAGTGCCGCGGGTACGTCGTCGGCGCTCAGCCGGTCGATCGTCCCCGCCGCGGTCAGGATCCCCCGGTCTCCGGGGCGCACCAGCGCGATGGTCATCCCGGTCGGCACTTCCGGATCCATGATGAAGTAGTCGACATTGACGCCGAAGCCAGCTACTTCGTCGAGAAGGTAATTGCCGAGCGGGTCGTCCCCGACCCGCGTCACCATCGCCGTCGACACCCCCAGCTCGCCCGCCCCGCACGCGGTGATCGACGACGAGCCGCCGATCGTCAGCGTCGCCGCGTCGACCATCTTCTCCACATCACCGAAGACCGGAGTCACGTCCGGCCCGCTCACGATCACATCGACGTTGCAGTCCCCCACCACGAGCAGGTCGCTCACTTCACGCTCCCGGTGAGCAGTCCGCTGACGATGTAGCGGTTGAGGGCCAACGCGATCAACGCGGGTACGGCGATGGCGAGCACACCGGCGGCGTCCAGCAGCGTCACCGGGATGGTGTGCCTGGCCTGCAGCGACGTGATGACCACCGTCAGCGGCTGGGTCGAGGAGTCGCTGGAAAGCACGAGCGGGAAGAGGAACTGCGCCCAGGCCGCGAGGAACGTGATGATCGTCGTGGAGATGACGCCCGGTCGCGCGAGCGGCAGCACGATCCGCCACAGCACCTGCAGCCGGGACGCACCGTCGCAGAGCCCGGCCTCCTCCAGCGACCGCGGCAGGCTGGAGAAGTAGTTGTAGAGGATCCAGGTCGCCAGCGGCAGGAAACCGGAGATGTAGACGAGCACGATTCCGGCGTAGGTGTTGACCAGCCCGAGGTCGGTCATGATCCGGTAGAGCGGGATGAGCGTCGTGTAGGCCGGGAACGCCATCGTCACCAGGACGGCGTAGAAGAGCACCCGGCCGAATCGGAACGTCATCCGCGCGAAGGCGTACGCCGCGAGTACGGCGACCGCGACGGTCAGGATCGTGGCCGCGCCACACTCGACGAAGATGTTGAGGATCGACCGGCGGATCTGGCTCGTCAGGTCGGAGGCCACGCCCCCGATGCCCAGCAGCGACGCGTAGTTGTGCAGCGTCGGATGCGGCGGGACGTAGTTCGCCGGTCGGGCCCCGGCGTCGACGTCACGCTGCAGGCTGGTGTTGACCGCCCAGTAGATCGGGATCAGCGACCACAGCAGGATGAAGCCGATCCCGACCCACCGCGCTACCGGGTTTCCGCGCCGCATCAGAACTCCACCCGTCGGTAGACCAGCCGCACGATGCCGAGTGAGAGGAGCATCGTCGCGACGGTGATGAACAGGGACAGCGCGTAGCCGGCCCCGAAGTCGAGGTTCTGGAAGCTCACGAAGTAGGTCTGCATCATCAGCGACGACCCGGTGGTCGCGGCGCCGTTGAGGACGTATGGCTGGTCGAAGACGTTCAGCGTCGCCACCAGTGCCTGGACCATGGCGATCGCGATGCCGGGCCGGGCGAGCGGCAGGGTGACGCGGCGGATCTGGCCCCACCAGCCGCATCCGTCGAGGCGCGCCGCCTCATAGAGCTCACCGGGGATGATCTGCAGTACGGCGAGGATCAGCAGCACCGACAGCGGCGTGATCTGCCAGACCTGCACCAACTCGATGAGCGCGATGGTCAGCAGCCGGTGCGGGCCGAGGAAGACCGAATAGCCGCCGGTGATGTGCAGGCTGGTCAGCACGCTGTTCAGCAGTCCGTTGTTGGCGTCGTAGATCCCCGACCACACCAGGCCTTCCACCACTCCGGGCAGCGCCCACGGCAGGATCAGCACGGCGATCACGAGCGAGCGGCCGCGGAACGGCGCCTGCAGGATCAAGGCCATGATGATGCCGAGGATCGTGGAAAGTGCGACGCCGATCACGACGTAGAGCGCGGTATTGCCTAGTGCGGTGCGCACCTCCGGGGTGTCGAGCAGCGCCCGGAAGTTTCCGAATCCGAGGAAGCGGGTCGGCGGGTCGAGTGCGCTGACCCGGAAGAAGGCCTCGACCGCGGTGAACGCGGCCGGGACGATCGCCAGGCCGACGATGACGACGGCGAGCGGTAGCACCAGCCAGTAGGGCAGCAGGTCGACGTGCCTGCGCCGCCGGCGGGACGACGTCGGCCGGGTCGGCGTCGACGTCCGGGTGCTGGATGCGAGATTGGTCATCGAGACGGTCCCGTCGCTCGTCGGCTCATGCCTCGCCCCGCAGTCGCTTGACCGTCTCGGCGATCGCGCCGACCGCCTGGTCGACCGATTCCTGACCGACCGCGGCGCTGTGGATGTTGGTGTAGACCGAGTTGCTGAACTGCGAGTACCACGGCGGTTGGGCACCCGGGAAGGCCGGATGGGAGCCCTTCGTCAGCAGGTCGATGACCTGCTTGCCCTGCGGCAGCTTGCCGTTCTCATCGAGCTTCTTCAGCGCGGTCAGCCGGGCCGGGAAGGCGAATCCGGAGATCGCCTGGCTCGGACCGTGCAGGCCGGCGAAGTTGGCCTGATTCTCCGGTGCGATGAACCACTTGATGAATTCCGCCGCGGCCTTCGGATACTTGGCGGTGCGCGGGATCCCGATGCCGTCCGGGTTGTTGACGTTCCCGGCCGGGGCCTTGACCCCCGGCGTCCTGATGTAGGTGACCTGCTTCGGCACGCTGGATGCGCTCGGGTCGTCGTACAAGGTGCCGACGGTGCCGGAGTAGTCGCCGAAGGTGCTGGCGACGAGGCCTTTCGCCATCAGCGTCTGCTCGCCCTCGCCGTCGGTCACATCGATGTTGCCGGGCGGCACGAGTCCCTGCTTGAGCGCGTCGACCATCCACTTCATCGCCTGGTAGCCGGGCGAGTCGGGCGTGGTGAACTGCGGTTGGTAGTCCTTGTTGAGCACCTGGCCGCCGAACGCGTTGGTCACCTCGTACCAGTAGGTCGAGAGACCCTCCGCGGCGGAGAACGGGATGTTGAGCGGATGTGCGACACCGCTCGCCTTCACCTTCCGCAGGTCGGCGGTGTATTCGGCGATCGTCGTCGGGGTGGTCGAGATGCCGGCCTTCTTGAAGAGCTTCTTGTTGACCGTGGTGACCAGGAACGATGTGTCGTAGGGGATGCCGATGACCTTCTTGCCGACGACGAACGACGAGAGCTGCGGCATGTCGTGCGCGAAACTCTTCGTGTCGACGTAGTTGTTCATCGGGTAGAACCAGCCGGTCACGTTGAACTCACCGACCCGCGACCAGTCGACGTCGGTCGCGTCGGCGAAGAACGTCTTGGACGTCGCTGCAGCCGAGATCTTGGTCTGCAGGCTGTCCCAGTCGAGTTGCACCCAGCGCACCTTGACGCCGGTCTGCCGGGTGAAGTTCGCCAATGCCGCCTTGCCCGGCGGCGGTCCGGCGAGCGCGACGGTGATCGTCACGCCCTTGGTCTGATTCGACGGGGTGACCCGCGCGCACCCGACGAGTACGGCGACGGTGAGCAGCAGCGCCGTTCCGACCGCCGCGATCCGCCGAACCGGCCTTGTCATCGCCTGCCTCGCTTTCTGCCGGTCCGGGAGACCGCCGGTGCTAGTGGGACAGGACGACCGATCGGGACAGGTAGGGCGGTACGTCGATATCCCGGCCGCGCCGCTCGGCCTCCGCCTCGGCCTGCAGGTGCACCCGTACCAGCTCGACCATCGGGTCGAGCCCGGTGTCCTGCACCGTCGCGCCGGCGGTGCTTGCATGCTCGAGGACGTCGTCGCCGACCCGACCGAGCGCCCAGACGAGGGTGCGGTCGCTCGCGGCGCTGACCGGCCCGTGCCGGTATTCCGGGGCCGGATAGGCCTCGGTCCACGCACCCGTGGTCTCCCGCATCTTCAGCGCGGCCTCCTGCGCCAGCCACGCGCCGAACCCCTCGCCGATGAAGACAAAGTGGTCGAACCGGCCCGCGTCGAAGGGATGGGCCGCGGCGAGCACGCCGTCGGCCTGGTCCGCGAGCGCCTGCACGTCGTCGCCGAGCCCGGCGCGGAGCAGCGCCAAGGTCGACGTCGCGAATCTGGTCTGCACGATCGACTGCTCGTCCGCGGCGTCGAGCAGCAGCGGGTTGCCGGCTGCGGCCGCGATCGGCGTCTCCGGCGTACCGACGATGGCGAGGCGCTCGACCCCGGACGGCTGGGCGCGCAGCCAGCGCAGGACTTCCGACGTGGTGCCCGACCGGGACAGGGCCAGGGCGGCGTCGTAACGGCGACCGCGGGGCGCCTGCGACGCCGCGAACGCGTCGGACTCCCCGGCCCCGGCACCCTCGCGCAACGCCGCATAGGCGCCGGCGACGTAGTAGGAGGTGCCGCAGCCGGCGACGGCGAGGCGCTGCCCCGGCCGCGGCAGCTGTGTCCGGGTGCGCTCGACCTGCTCGGCGAAGTGACGCCAGAGTGCGGGCTGACTGCGTACTTCCTGCGCGTAGAAGCTCACGGCGCGGACTATAGGTAGCCCGTTGCGACCGGTCAATCCGGGGATTGGTCCGCTATAAGGCCTGGTAACAAGGTGTTTACCAGCCGAGCAGGATTCGGGGAAAAGTTGCGCGCTATGCGCAGTCCGGTGCGCAGGCGGCTACAGTCGGGCGCGTGCGACGTACGGAGCGGATGAGTCAGCTGCTCGACCGGCTGCTGGCCGACGGCAGCCTCGATGTCGAGGAGCTCGCCAAGAGCTTCGACGTCTCGTGCTCGACGATCCGGCGCGACCTGAGCTCGCTGGAGACCCAGCGGCTGCTCGTGCGCACCCGCGGCGGCGCCCAGACCCACTCGGCGTTCAACGACCTGCCGCTGCGGTTCAAGGTCGGGCAGATGCTGGACGAGAAGCGGCGGATCGCGCGGCGCGCCCGCGACCTGCTCGGCGACGCCCGGGTGGTCGGCATGACCGGCGGCACCACGACCACCGAGTTCGCCCGCACCCTGCACGACGCGGACGACCTGACCGTCGTCACCAACGCGCTCAACATCGCCGTCGACCTGCTGGCCGCGCGCACGCTGCGGGTGTTCATCGTCGGTGGCGAGGCGCGCAACAGCTCCTACGAGTCGGTCGGCCCGACCGCTGAGGACCAGCTCACCGGCTACAACATCGACCTGGCAGTGCTCGGCGTCGACGGAATCGACCTGCGGGCCGGCTGCACCGTCTACGACTCGCTCGGCTCGCGGACGACGACCGCGCTTGCCCGGCAGGCCCGGCGTACCGTCGTCGTGGCCGACGGCAGCAAGATCGGCAAGGTCGCGTTCGCGACGGTGTTCCGGCTCGACCAGATCGACACCCTGATCACCGACCGGTCTGCGCCGGAGGACTCCCTCGACGCGATCCGTGGCGTGCTGCCACAGTTGGTGGTTGTCTGAGCCGACCGTCCCACCTGGAGGGCACCGGAGTGACCGAGCATCTGATCGAGCCGACGCTGGAGACGGCGCACGACGTCTTCTCCCGTGACCGCAAGCCGATCCTGACGATCGACCCGGGCGACACGGTCGTCGTACGCACGCTCGACGCGCACGGCAACCTCGAGCGCAACAGCGCAACGGGCGCGCCCCCCGAGCGGCTGCTGCCGGAGGCGCGCGGACATTGCCTCTGCGGCCCGATCGCGGTCCGCGGCGCCGAGCCCGGAATGCATCTCGCGGTGCACCTCGCGGACATCCGACCCGGGGAGTGGGGATGGACGGTCGCCGGCCGCAGAGACAACTGGCTCAACCGGCGGCTGCGTCTCACCCCCGACGACGCCGCCATGCTCACCTGGGACCTCGATCCGGACGCGCGCGTCGGCACCAGTCACCTCGGTCACGTCGTCGACCTGAACCCGTTCCTCGGGGTCGTCGGCCTGCCGCCGGCCGAGCCGGGTGAGCACTCCACGACTCCGCCGCGCCCCTGCGGCGGCAATATCGACTGCAAGGACCTCGTCGCCGGCAGCACGCTGTTCCTGCCGGTCACGGTGCCGGACGCGTTGTTGTCGGTCGGGGACGGGCACGCGGCCCAGGGCGACGGCGAGGTCTCGGGTACGGCGATCGAATGCCCGATGACCACCGAACTCGGCGTCGACCTCGTGACCGACGCCGCGTTGCCGGTCATCCACGCGACGACACCGACCAGTCGCATCACCTTCGGCTTCGACGAAAACCTCAACGAGGCCATGGCTCTCGCGCTCGATGCCATGGTGACCTGGCTGGAGCGCAGCACCGACCTGAGCCGGCCGCAGGCGCTGGCTCTCGCCAGCGTCGTCGTCGACCTGCGGGTGACCCAGGTTGCCAACGAGGTCTGGGGCGTGCACGCCGTACTCGCCGACGACGCGATCCGCACGCCCTAGTCGCACGCGCCCTCCGAGCCCCCTGACCAAAACGCACTCGGAGTGCGTTATGGGGGCGCCGTACGGCGTGTCGTGGACCAAAACGCACTAGGAGTGCGTTTTGGTCGCGCGGCGGGGGGCGCAAAGACTAGCTGCTCAGCGCGGAAAGGCCCTTCTTCAGGTCGTCGACGTTCATGGCCGGGCTGACGTCGATCTTCGCGTTGAGTTCGGAGAAGAGCGGTTCGAGCGTCGGCGGCAGCTGCCAGGAGTCGGTCATGTCGAAGACGATGAAGGCGGTGCGGTTGCCGTCGAGCAGGCTGAAGTACGCCGCCTCCGGATGCAGCGCCTCCATCATCCGCTCCATGCCGCGGGGCAGGCTCCCGTCGGCAATTCCCTTGCTCGCCCGCTCGGTGTCCATCTGGATCCGCATCATCATTCGCATGTCGGTGTCACTCCCCCGCCGCCGGATCGGACGTCCGGCGGATGACCCTGAGCATCCCCCGTCCCCCGATGCGCTGCCCGGCGAACGCCCTTTCCCCCGCCGCACCGGGCAGTACGCTCACGCGTGTGAGTAGCGCAGGCGACGTCGTGACCGCCTACTGGGCGGCTGCCGAGGCGCGAGACTGGGAACGATTCCGCGACCTCCTCGCCGAGGATGTGGTGTACGAAGCACCGCAGAGCCGCGAACGGGTTCGCGGTCGGGACGCCTATGTGCGGTTCAACGCCGAGGGCTTTCCCGGCGACTGGCACATCACCCTCACCCGTGTCGTCGGCGACGGTGACCACGCCGCCAGTTGGACCGAGTTTCGTGAAGTCGGCGAGGTCCAGCCGGGGCTCTGCTTCTTCGACCTCGACGCCGACGGCTCGATCGCCCGGATCACCGATTTCTGGCCGGAGCACTACGAACCGCCGGCCGGCCGAGGCCACCTCGTCGAGCGCTTCTGACACTCGGGTCAGATGGGTGCCCCCTTGGCCTGCCGGTCGAAGAGGGCGGTCACGTCTTCCAGTGGCAACCCCTTCGTCTCCGGGAGGAACCGGTAGATGAACCCGATCGCCAGGACCGACAGCGCGGCGAACAGGATCATGACCCAGGCCAGCCCGATGGAATTGTTCAACGTGGGGAACCACTGGACGATGACGAAGTTGGCCAGCCAGTCGACGCTCGCGCCGGTGGCCGCCGCACGACCGCGGACCGCCGTCGGGAATACCTCGCCCTGGATCAGCCATCCCGTCCCGCCGACCCCGATGGCGAACGACGCGATGAAGAACGAGAAGCCGATCATGATGACCCAGACCCTCGGCAGCCCCATCAGGTGTGCGACACCCCACGAGGCGAAGAGGATGAAGATCGCCATGCCGGCGTAGCCGCCCATCGAGAGTTTCCGCCGGCCGGTCTTGTCGATGAAGCGGAAGGCGAAGTACGTCGCGACCACGTTGACGGCGCCGAGGATCGCCGCGGCCTCGACCCCGGCGACGGCGGCATCCACGGCCGTCCCCGAACCCTGGAAGTACTTACCCAGTAGTTGCGGGCCGTAGTAGAACGGGATGTTGATGCCGGTGATCTGCTGGAAGATGAAGAAGACGCAGACCACGATGAGCGCGCGTTTGACGCCGGTGGTCCACAGCGTCTTCCGCTGAAGCTGGCGCTCCTTCTCGGCAAGCTGATTCGCCGTGTCGCGCACCTCGTCCTCGGTGACCTCCAATCCCAATTGCCCCAGTGCTTTTTGGGTGTCGCCGTAGCGCCCGTTGAGCATCAGCCATCGGGGCGACTCGGGCATCCCGGTCCGCAACACGAGGGCGAGGATCGCCGGAAGAGCGCCCAGCCCGAGGATGAACCGCCAGTCGAAGCCACCGGCCGAGCCCGGGGCAATCTTGAGGATCAGCACGGAAATCAGGTAGGAGACGAGGATTCCGACCGTGATCATCCACTGCTGCATGATCATCAGCGACCCGCGCTTCTCCCGCGGAGCGAATTCGGCGATGTAGGAGGTGGCGATCGCGGAGTCCGCTCCGACCGCGAGGCCGATAAGCGTGCGCGCGATGAGCAGGACGATGTCGTTCCACGCCAGCGCTGAGAGGAGCGCACCGATTGCGTAGATGGCGGCGTCGACGATGAGGAGGGACTTACGCCCGAACCGGTCGGTGAGCGGTCCGGCGGCGAGAGCGCCCACCGCTGCCCCGAGGGACGCCCCCGCGACCAGGTAGCCGGTCGCGAAGCTCGACAGGTGGTACGGGATGAAAGGTAGGGCCGAGCCGATATCGGCCGTGTCATACCCGAAGAGGAAACCGCCGATGCAGGACAGCACCGCGAGGTACCAGTAGAAGGAGGTCGTGGGCTGCGAGTCGAGCCCTGCAAGCACCCCTTCCCCTTGCGGTTGCCCGGCCTCTGAGGTCGTCGTCATCGGCTGCCTCCGGGAGGGTCGCTGAAACAGGAGTCGTCAAAGATTGCGTACGCAGCGGAGGAGGTCAAATTGAAGAGTCGGTGCGGAACGCCGGATAGACCGGCATCCTCAGTTGCTCGTCGCCCGACTCGGCGATGAGCCGGTCGCGGATCTCCCGCATCAGCGCGGTGAAGGACGGAATGCTCGTCCCCGCCATCATGAGGAAGCGGTCGAGCCGGAACCTGCACCGTACGGCGTAGCCGGGGAAGTGGGTACTCTGACCGTCGTACGCACCGGCCGTCAGGTCGCCGGGCGGCGTGCGAAGAAGTGCGCGGACCTGCGTCGCCGTCCACAGCCCGCAGGCACGCGCGACACCGTCCTCCCAGACTCGCGCGTTTGCGACCTCGGGGAACGACGTCATGATTTGTTCGCGGTATGCATCGACCACCCGCGCCGTCACCGTCGGCGGAGTGTCGAGCACGCACCAGCAGGTCGGGAACGGCGCCACGGTGTAGGCCGCGTCGAGGAACAGCGAATAGCAGCCGGAGAATTCGAAGTCGAGGAAGCGCACCCCGTCCGGGGTGAGCAGGTTGTTGTCCGGGCACGCGTCCCCCGGCGTGAAGACGTCGTACGTCGACGGCTCGAGCAGCCGTTTGACCGCGGCCAGATCCCGCTCCAGTCCGGGCGGCGGCGCGATGCCGAATCGACGCTGCGCGACCGCCGACAGGGTGTCGACGCCGCCGCGGAGGTAGCCGTCCATCGCGTTCAGCGACGAGCCGAGCCCGAGGCCCCGCTGCAGCCGGGCCGCCCGTGGCCGGGGGTTACGGGTCAATGCGCCGAACCGACCGAGTGCGGCGGCCCAGTCCATGAGTCCCTGCTCGGCAACGACGGGATCGTGGCCGAGCAGGACGTCCGACAGCGCCGGATGGACACCGAGATCGGTCAGCACGATCAGCCGGTGCTCCCCGTCGACGGCGAGGGGCACCGGCCCGAGCGGACGGCCGGGCAGGTCGCCGACGACGGCCGCGGCGGTCGCCTCGTTCTCCCAGGCCTGGCCCGGCCCGATAGTCGAGGACTGCGACGCCTCATCGTGGTAGGCCTTGACGATGACCGTCGGCGCCGGAGCGTCCACGCCCGCCACAGGGACGCGCAGCACCAGCGACCGCCCGCTGCCGCCGAGCTCGGCGGCCGCGCCGAGCTCCAGCCGGTTACCCCAGCGCGCCCGCAATCCCGCCGCGGCCGCCGCGAGCACCGCTGCACGATCGTCAGCCACCGTCAGATCCTAGACACGCGACCGCACCGTTACCCGGAAGATGTGATTCATGACCGGACCAAGGATCCTCGTCGTCGGCGCCGGCTTCGCGGGCTATCACGCCGCCAGGACGCTGTGCCGGCGACTGCCGGACGCCGAAATAGTGCTGGTGAACCAGACCGACTATTTCCTCTACCTCCCGTTGCTGCCGGAGGTGGCCGGGGGCGTGCTCGACCCGCGGCTGGTGACGGTCTCCATCCCGGGGACGCTGCCCGACGTGCGGCTCGTTCTCGGTGCGGTCGACGGAATCGATCTCGCCGCCCGGAGCGTGTCCTACGTCGACCCGGAGGGCGCGCACGGCGTGCTGGGCTACGACCGCCTGCTGCTCACGACCGGCAGCGTGAACAAGCTCCTCCCGATCCCCGGCGTGGCCGAGTATGCGCACGGCTTCCGCGACATCGCCGAGGCGCTCTACCTGCGTGACCACGTCATCCGGCAGATCGAACTGGCCGATGCCACCGACGATCCGGCCGAGCGCGACGCCCGCATGACCTTCGTCGTCGTCGGCGCCGGCTACACGGGCACCGAGGTGGCCGCCCAGGGAGTGCTGCTGACCGACACCGCGGTCCGCCGGCATCCGCGGCTGGCCCCGCAGCGACCTCGGTGGCTGCTCATCGATACGGCGGCGCGGGTGCTGCCGGGGCTCAGCAGCAGTCTCGCGGCGACCGCCGACGCGGTGCTGCGGGAGCGGGGCGTCGACATCCGGACGGGTACGTCGGTCCGTGAGGCGGCGGCCGACGGCGTACGGCTGAGCGACGGGTCGTACGTGCCGACCCGCACGCTGGCCTGGTGCGTCGGCGTGCGGCCCGAGCCGATCGTCGCGGGGCTGGCTCTCGATACGCGGGAGGGGCGCCTCGTGGTCGACGAGTACCTGACCGTGCCGGGTCACCCGGACCTTTTCGCCTGCGGCGACGTGGCCGCCGTACCGGATCTGACGCGTCGCGGGGAGATCACGCCGATGACGGCCCAGCACGCGCAGCGGCAGGGGGTCCGGGCGGCCGGAAACATCGCCGCGTCCTACGGCGTGGACCGGCGCCGGTCATACCGCCACCACGACCTCGGCTTCCTGGTGGATCTCGGCGGAGGCCAGGCGGCGGCCGACCCGCTGAAGGTGCCGTTGTCCGGGCTGCCCGCCAAGGCGGTCACCCGTGGCTACCACCTCTGGTCGTTGCCGGGCAACCGGGCCCGGACCGCCGCGGCGTGGATCACCGAGGCCGTGATGCCCCGGCAGACCGTGCAGCTCGGTCTGGTCCGGGCCGGCGACGTACCGCTGAGCACCGAAGCGCCGTCGGCCCGGCGGGACGCCGGCGGAGAATGAGGTCAGTTCTTGCGGTATGAGTCGGTACCGACCGAGGCCCAGATGTCGCGACCGGTGTCGCTGCAGTGGTAGCCCCACGACGTGGAGAGCCGCTCGATGATGGCCCGGCTCGGCCCGCTCACCCAGTCGCCACCCAGCAACGTCGGCATCACGGTCTGGTCGTGGATGCGTACCGTGACGTGATCCTCGTCGAGCTCGACGACGACGTCGACGGCCTTCCGGGCGTGCATGACAGTCCTGGTCACGAGTTCGCTGGTGACGAGTACGGCGTTGTCGACCAGATATTCGGGTAGCCGGGACCGGCTGCACAGGTCGCGGACCAGATTGCGGGCGAGCCTGGGAGCGGACGACCTCGGCCGCAAGCTGGTGCTCGTGCTCGCGGCCATGACCACCACTGCCCCCTGCTGCTTCTCTGTGATCCTAGGCCGCTTCTCGCGGCCTTGCAGGGCACCGGTCATGGCAGCACTACTCGAGGGTCGCGTCGATCAGGCAGGTGGCACCCGCGGCCCGCGTCTCGACCTCGCCGAGGTGAACACGCAGCCCGGCGAGCAGATCGGCGTCTCCGAGCGGGATTGCCGCCTGCACGGGGCCGCGCCAGTCCAGTTCCGGCAGCGCGAATACCGCATCGACGAGGTCCCGACGGGCGGTGGCGGGTAGATGCCGGCGCGGCACGTTGAAGCGGAGCCGGACGATGCCGCCGTCACTCCAGACGGTCACGTCGCCTAACGCCTCGCCGTCGGCCTCGACCACGACGGACGTCCCGCCGGGATCGGTGATCACGCGCATGACCGGCCTTGCGCCCTTCACGGCCGATACCCCCTCGAGCTACCCCATCACCGGCACGCTGTCGGACCGGTGGGCCGACGGATCGGTGACATGCGATCTGCCGGATGTTGGCCCAGCGTAGTGCGCAGATCACGATGAGCAAAGGAGCACGCACCGGGTGATGTGCCCGTCCTCGGTGTGCCACCGAGAACGGATCGGCAAGAGCTTTCCGGCGCCGTCCGGCTATTGCCAGGGAACGAGCGGGGAGTGATAGAAGGTGACGCCCATCGCGGTCCAGCGCGGGCCCTGCGCGGCCAGCCGGACCTTGTAAGTCGACCAGGAGCGCAGGCTCTGCGGTGACCAGCCGATCTCGCCGATCCCGGCTATCCGCGGGAACGCCATGTATTCGATGTCGTTCAGGTCGAGCAGAGTCTCACTCCACAGCGGTGCCTCGACACCTTGGACATCGGTCTCGGTGATTCCCGGCACGGAGGTCGTCGGGTCCCAGTCGTAGGCGTCCCGGACACCGTTGTAGCCGGCCCAGTTCAGGCCGAGCTTGGTGCTCGGGTTGTATTTCATGTCGATGTAGTCCTTGTCCGCCGGCGACATGACCAGCTTCGCGCCCTGCTTGACCGCCTGGTGCGCCAGGTCGATGTCGGTCTTCGAGCCGGCGGTGCCCCAGTACTGCGCGGTCTGACCGGGCGTCAGCGTGGCCGAACCGATCTGATGCCAGCCGATCATCGTCTTGCCGTGGGCGTGCACGATCTGCTGGAGCCGTTGGACGTAGTAGACGTAGTCGGCGGCCGTGGTGCTGTGCGCCTCGTCGCCGCCGATGTGCAGGTAGGGCCCGGGGGTGAGGGCGGCGAGTTGGCTGATCACGTCGTCAAGGAACTTGTAGGTGACGGCCTTGTGCACGCAGAAGCTGCTGAAGCCCACGTCGGTGCCGGTGTAGAGCGGCGGCGCCTTGCCGTCGCAGTTGAGTTGGGCGTACGACGCGAGGGCGGCGTTGCTGTGGCTCGGTCCGTCGATCTCGGGGACGAGGGTGATGAAGCGCTGGGCGGCGTAGCGGACGATGTCGCTGTACTGCTTCTGGGAGTAGAAGCCCCCGGGACCGCCGCCGACCTCCGTGCTGCCGCCGACGCTGGTCAGCCGCGGCCACCCCTTGATCTGGATGCGCCACCCCTGGTCGTCGCTGAGGTGCAGGTGGAACATGTTGATCTTGGACATCGCGAGCAGGTCGATGTAGCGCTCGACCTGCGCGACGGTGAAGAAGTGCCGGGATACGTCGAGCATCGCGCCGCGCCAGGCGAAGCGGGCGTGGTCGGCGATCGCGACGCTGGGCATCGTCCACGGCCCCTGCTGGACGCTGCGGCGCTCGACCTTCGCCGGGAGCAGCTGGCGCAGCGTCTGGACGCCGTCGAAGAGAGCTTCGGCGCTGCGCGCGGCCAGCCGGACCCCGTCGGTCGTGACGTCGAGCCGGTAGCCCTCCCGGCCGACCGCGGCCGACGGGCTGATCCGGAGGGCGATGTTGCCGGCCGAGTCTCGTGCCGAGGGGGTGGCGACCGGCAACGGATAGCCGGTCGAGGGTCGAAGCACCCGCGCGAGGTAGGTGCCGACGCTGTCGGCCTGGGCCGATCCCGTCGGTACCAGGATCTTGGTGGTCCGGGTGAGCGTGAAGTCGCCACCCGACGTCGTGTGTAGGGATACTGGCTGCGGGATCAGCTGCGGCGCAGCGGCAGCGGCAGCCGCTGCCGGCTGCGCGTGGGCGCCGGCGACGCCCTGACCGAAGGCCAGCGGCACGAGCACCGCGGCGACCGCGAGGCCGGCGACCGCCCCGCGGCGACGGCGCGATGCCGACGGCGATTGCTGGCTGACGACGTGACCGACGAGCTGCATACCGACCCCACATCCAAGACCGGACGAGCGTTCGGCGGGCAAGCTATCACCGGGTCGGGCGATTTGCGATGGTCAATCTTCGGTGTCCAACGCGGCATCTGCAGGTGCGCGGATGGGTACGCTTGACCATCTCCGGCCGGCAAAGTGAGCACGGGGGTCGAGATGCCCTGGTTTCCGGACTTCACGAGTGCCGTGGAGCTGGCACGCCGACAGACCCGCGCCGTAGGTCAGGCTGATCCGGTCGCGCAGTACTTCACCGCATTGAACAACGGTGACACCCGCGTGCTGGAGACGGCCTGGCCCGGCGAAGTGGTGATCTACGACCCGCGGGCGGGCGAGGTCCGGGGCCACCGGCAGCTGAGGCGGTTCGTCAGCCAGAACGAATCCTGGCTGGCCGAGCGGCATGCCCGTATCGAGACGGTCGCCTCCACGTCTGCCGGCGGGCGAGCGGTGGTGGAACTGCTTGCCCACCTGTCCGGCGACGGGCAGGAGGTGTCCTGGCCGGTGGCGGTCGTCGCCGAATCCCCCGACGACGAGTCCGTGGTGTTCCGCACCTACTGCAGCCAATGGCCGGTCGACGGACGGCGCCACGTCCGGCCTCCCGTACTCGAGCCCGAGCAGGCCCGCCCCGGTGATGTCGTCGGCCGCTACCAGGACGCGCTGTCGGCCGGTGACGCCGAAGCGATCGTGCAGCTCTTCGCGGCGGACGGGTACTTCCGTGAGCCCATCGGCCCGCACTACGCCCACCGCGGCAGCGCTGAGCTCCGCTCGTTCTTCACCAGATACTTCAGCGCAGGCGGCGGCATCGACCTGCAGTACTGCACCGCGACCGACGACGGTGTGCGCTGCGCCGTGGAATACAACTGCGTCCGCTGGGGTAGCCACGAGCTCCCGCCCCAGGCGGGAATCGGAGTCTACGAGCGCGGCCCGGACGGACTGCTGGCCGCGGCCCGCGTCTACGACGACGTCGAGCCACCCGCCGGGAACCGCTGAGGCGGATGCCCTCAGCCGCTGCCCAGCCCCGGGTCGCTGGGGTGCGGGGTGAGCGGTGTGACCTCATCGGTGCGCCACACGCGAAGCGGCATCGAGGCAAGGACTGCCTCGAGCTGGTCGTCATCGTCAGCGGCGAACAGGCCGAGCGAGCGCCATTCGCCTGGTTGTAGCGGCGGGCGCCACAACCGGAGCAGATGCCCCTGCGCCGCGAGCTCCCGCGAGTGTGCCGACTCGCGTTCGCGGATGTCCTGGACCGCCGCGTCGGAGGTTCCGTCCGGAACGTTCGTGGTCATGGTGACGAGGTATTCCATGCTGAGCGCCTCCGACCGGCCGGTGCTCCGAACGGGGGTGTCCCGCACGCTGGTTGGACCCATTTTCCGGACCTCGGCTAGCCGAACGCAACTGTCAGTCGTAGGTTCCGGTGGGCCGCACGAGAGGCGGCTCCGGCCGGCACCGTCGCGGTCCGTGGAGTGGGGGGAAACGTCCGATGAGCATTCGAAGCCGTATCGCTGTGGTCGTCTGTGCAGCCGTCGCCGGGTTGGTGGGAGTCCCCGCGCCCGCTGGAGCGGCCGCCGGAGGGCCCGTGTCGGCGACCCCGGCGGCGGGAACCCCGCAGCTGGCGAGCACCGGTACCACCCAGCAGGTCCGCCAGATCGTCCAGTGCGGCGGCACCATGTACGCGGTCGGCAGCTTCACCAAGATCACTCAAGGAGGGGCGACCTACACCAGGAATGGTGCCTTCTCCTTCAAGGCGACGGCCCCCTACACGGTGACCGCCTGGAACCCCAACGTCTCGGGTAGCTCTAGCAAGGTCAACACGATCGCGCTTTCCGCCGACTGCTCGCACGCCTACCTGGGTGGAAACTTCGCCGCGGTGCACGGCACCGCGGCGAAGGACCTCGCCGAGGTCGCCACCACGACCGGCGCGGTGACTCCGACGTTCGCGCACTCCGCCGGCGGTCAGGTCGAGACGCTGCTGCTGCACGGCAGCCATCTGCTCACCGGTGGTTACTTCTCCGGCGTCAACGGATCGGGCAAGAAGTTCTACGTCTCGCTCTCACCGACCACCGGCAAGGACGACAACTACCTCAACCTCAACATCTCCGGCAACTACCAGTTCCCTGGGGTGTCGGGGAATCCGACCCGCGTCTACAACCAGCAGCTGTCCCACTCGGGAAGCCTGCTGCTGGTCGAGGGTGACTTCACCTCAGTCGGCGGTAAGGCTAGGCAGCAGATTTTCATGTTGAGCCTGGGAGCGTCCTCCGCGACGGTCACCGGGTGGACGTCGTCGGAGTTCAGCCAGCCCTGCGCCACGGTGGAGCCGTTCTACCTGCAGGCGGCGTCGTGGAGCCCGACCGATGCGCAGGTCAATATCGCCACCACCGGCTACAAGCCCTACAACGTTTCAGCGTCAGCGCCACGCTCCGGGCTGTGTGACGCAGCCGCTGCCTTCCCCGCCACGCAGACGGCCGTCAGCCACAAGTGGATCAACTACACCGGCTGCGACTCGCTCTACTCCACCGCCGCCGACGCAAATGACGTCTACGTCGGCGGACACGAGCGTTGGGCGTCCAACCCCCGTGGCTGTGATGCCAAGGGCCCCGGCGCGGTCGACGCGTCCGGCATGGTCGGCCTGTCCCCGTCCAGCGGCTCTGTGGTCTTCAACCCCACCCGTGGCCGCGGCCTCGGCGCCGACGACATGGAACTCACCTCGGCGGGCCTGTGGATCGCCTCCGACAACCTCGACAACACCAACCAATGCGGTGGCAGATCCGGCCACGCCGGCATCTGTTTCCTCCCCTACTAACCGCCTCGCTGGTCGGGCCCGGCCCGGGTCGAGTCCGGCGGCCGTCGCCTCTCCGGTGTCTCGTCGACGATGATGACGAACGGCACTTGCTGCAGGATGCTGAGCATCCTTACTTCACGTCGTACCGGCTGGCGGGCGAAGAACAACAGGTCGAGCGGATACCACAACCCGATCCAGAGGATGACAAGGAAGACACCGTTGCCGAGGAGCTGTTGGGCGATCTCGGGAATGTAGGACCGGGTGAAGTAGTAGGACAAGGCCAGACCGACGACGAAGAGCACCGACCCGGTCCGCAGGGACTGCATGCCCTGCCGCCAGATGAGGCGCAGATTTCGGCCGCCCTCGGCGATGTGCAGCCGGCAGTACCGGATGACCGCGTGGTTGATCATGTCCTCCGTACCTGGCCGGAACTCGCTGCGGGGAAGCATCAAGATGACGCGCTGCCCTGCCTCGAACCTCCTACGGGCGAGTAGTTCCTGCCTGATCTCTTCCATGCCGCTGATCAGCCGGCCGGTGTCGGAGTAGATGCTGAGCGGGTCGACCGAGAAGAGCTCGTCCACTGTGTTCAGGTGCAGGATGATGTCGTGTCGCGATGACGAGCGGGGCGTGACGGAGGTCATCAGACTGCCCACTTCCGGTCGCCGGTGAAGACGACGCTCACCCACTGCTGATAGCCGAGCGGCTCCAGCAGGTCGTTGATGTCCTGCCGGACCGCATCGAATTCACGCACGTTCTGGGCCAATGAGTCCTCCGCGACCACGTAGTCGATCTGGACGTCGAGCCGGCTGCCGACCTTCGACGAGCGGAGAAACGACTCCGCGAATCGGTAGCGGCGCTCGACCTCGGTCACGCACGACCACAGCTGCTCCCTGATCGGCGGTGCAGGCGCCATGGTGAGGACCTCCCGGAAGCCGCCGGCGAGCAGGCGGGCCGGCACCCGGAGAAAGAGCGCCGACACGATGATGACCATGGCGGGGTCGACGTATCTGGCGATGTGTTTCTGCCCGGTCAGCTCCAGCACGAGGGCGATCACGAATCCGACGAGTACGCCGATGCTGAGCAACGTGTCGCCCATCCACTCGGCGGCCTCGGCGCGGACCAGGTCGGAGCCCTGGCGGGCACCGCGGCGCAGGTAAAGGGAGGTGGCGACACCGATGGCGATGGCCACGACGGCGTAGATCACGGCGGGCACTGCGGCGACCTCGCGTCCGCCCCGGGTGATCTCGCCGACCGCGCCGATCAGGGCGTAGACACACAGGCCGCCGAGGGCCGCCGCCTTGACGACGATCGTCAGGGGCTCCCACACCTCCCGGCCCCAGGGGTAGCGCTCGTCCGCGCCCTTGCGCGCGGTCCGCAACGCCACGACCGCCAGCAGGGACAGGGCCACGCTCGCGAACGAGTACAGGCCGTCGAAGATGATCATCTGCGACCCGATGAGCAGGCCGAGCAGCAGCGACCCGACGGCGAAGGCGGCCGATACCCACACCGAGAGCAGCAGGAGACGGGCGTCCGGATTCCGGCCAACCGAGGACATGGACCCATGATCGACTCCCTGGGTCGGTCCAGGGGTCGAAAACAGCCCTATTGCCGTTCGACGCCCCTAGGTCGGCTGACCCTGCGGTACGTCGACGGCCATACTCGTCGCGGGGTTGAGAAACAGCAGCGTCGCCGAGACCGGCGATCCGGTGGCGGCCGCGAGCGCGTCGCAGTAGGCATCCATCTGCGGCTTGTAATAGATCAGCCGCGACTCGATCGCGGCGCTCGGCACGGCATCGGTCTTGTAGTCGACGACGACGAGGCTCCCGTCGTCGTCGCGATAGATCAGGTCGACGTAGCCTTCGAGCACCTTCCCGTCGTTGCCGAGCATGCCGACGTAGGTCTCGCGCCAGTGCTCATGTGCGGCGGCGCGCTGGACGACATCGGACGCCAGCGCAGACTCGACCAACTCCGTGACGACCGTCTCCTGACCGACCACGCCCTCGGCGATGGCCTGGGCGGCGACGGCACCGGCAAGACCTTCACCCGAGCCGAGGTCGACGGCCTGGAGTACGGCGTGCACCGCGCGGCCGATGGCCGAGCCGTATCTGCCCTTCGACCATGGCGGCAGCTCGAGGTCTCGGGCGCCCTTGGCGAGACCGTCGTCGACCGCACTGTCCAGGACCAGGTCGGGCTCGGTGCCCTCCAACCCGGACGCGTTTCGGGCCAGCTCGGTCGCGCTGTTGACTCGCGCGTCGGTGACGCCGGCCAGCCAGTCATCGAAGGATGGTGGCGCCGACGCCAACGGTGCTTCGTAAGGGACCGACTCGTCGAACGAATAGCCCTCGAAAGTTGCTGCTCCGGCAGCGGTGACACCGTCGACGCCGGCAATGAGCCTGGCCGCGGTCTCCGTAGTCGAGCCCTCCTGGCGGTGGACGGAGACGACGAGATGATCGCGGGCGCGGGTCGCCGCGACGTAGAGCAGCCGCAGCTTCTCCAGCTTGTCCATCTGCTCGTCGATCGGGACGGCCACCTCGAAGTCGCCGGTCTGCACGGCCTTCGTCAGCTTGACCTCGTAACCGCCCTCCCGCGGCCACAGGAGTGACACACCCCGTCCGCCTCTTTTCTGGGCCGTCATGCCCGAAAGGATGACGATCGGGAATTCGAGGCCCTTGGCCGCATGGATCGTCATCACCCGTACGGTCTGCGAGTCGGTCTCCGGGAGCACCGATTCGTGGACCCGGCTGACCTCCTGGCCCTGGTGCGCGGCCCACGCGAGATAGGCGCGCAGCCCGCCGTGCGACACCTCGGACCAGGCGCGCGCCTGGTCGAGGACGAATCGGAGGCGCCGCCACGAGTCCCGCTCCCGTCGTCCGGTCGCGGCGACCTCGAACATCCGGCGGTCGGCGATGATCTTCCCGAGCACTTCGCTCGGAGCAAGCCATCGCGCGGCACGGTGCAGCTTCTTCAGCTCGGCGAGAGCCGTGCCGACGGGTCCCGTGGCCAGGGGCTCCGCATCGTCGAGGCTCCAGAAGATGGTGAACCTTCCGCCCGCATGCTTCCACCGCCAGAGGTCGTCGTCGCCGCAGCCGAACAGCGGTGATCTCAGCGCGGTGACGAGGGCCAGCTCGTCGCTGGTGTCGGCGACCGCCCGCGCGCAGGCCAGCAGGCTGCGCACCTCGGCGGCCTGGTAGACCAGCGAACTGGCTTCGGCGCGATAGGGAACCTGCGCCGCGTTCAGCGCATTTTCGAGGAACGGCAGCGAGGTCCGCGCGGGCACCAGGACGGCGATGTCGTCCGGACGCGCATCACGCCAGCAGTCTTCCGCCTTGTCGTAGACCTGCCACCGTTCGCCGAGCGCCTGTCGGATGACGGCGGCGACGTCGTCAGCCTCGCGCTGGCGGAGCAATTCGGCGGACTTCCTCGGCAGATCCGTATGGGCCTTGGCGCCCAGGACCGTCACGGCCGGACCGGCGTTGCCCAGGTCGTCGCGCCAGCAGTCCAGCGGTACGTAGTCGGGTTGACCACCCGGCTCGGCCTGGATCAGTCGCCCGAACACCGCGTTGACCCACTGCAGGATCGGGTCGACCGTACGGAAGTTGGTGGTCAGGCTGGCGGTCTCTCCTATTTCTCGCTCTGCTTCGAGGTAGGTCGCGATGTCGGCCCGGCGGAACCGGTAGATCGACTG